>CAYGHB010000015.1:6394-14913 GCA_964349375.1 uncultured Syntrophomonadaceae bacterium
TGCGATTATTGATGCTGAAAAATGTAGGGTGAACCGCGGCGTTCGTCCGCCGGGACAGGGAGGTGTAAATTAATGATATATCCTTCAATTGATGTTTTACTGGATAAGGTTGACAGCAAGTATACACTGGTCATCGCTGCAGCCAAGCGAGGCAGACAGCTAAGGAGCGGCAGCAAAAAGACTATCGATGATAATTTTCGAAAAGAAGTCACTACTGCGCTGCACGAGATTGAACGCGGTAAGATTATTTATGAGCGTGTACGAGACGGAATCAAGTAGGGATGTGTTCTGGTGAAAAAGGTATTGCTGGGTGTAACCGGTGGCATTGCCGCCTATAAGGCTGCCGAACTGGCCCGTCTTTACATTAAAAACGGCGCTGCGGTTCAGGTGGTAATGACCCCTGCGGCGACTCGTTTTATTACTCCGCTTACCTTTCAAACCTTAACCGGCAATCCGGTTTTCTGCGAAATGTTTGCCGAGCGCAGTGAAGCTTGGATTCCCCACATCGAGCTGCTCGATGGCGTTGACCTGCTGGTGATTGCACCGGCATCAGCCAATACAGTGGCAAAAATGGCCTCCGGCATTGCCGATAACCTGCTGACCACCCTTTACCTTGCGGCTGTTTGTCCGGTTGTGGTTGTCCCCTCTATGAATGTCAATATGTTTGCCCATCCAGCCGTCATAGATAACCTTGAAAAGTTACGAACCGCCGGTTGTCACGTGATGGATCCCGATTCAGGTGAGTTGGCTTGCGGGGTTTACGGGAAAGGCAGAATGCCCGAACCCGAGGATGTCTATCTTTACTCGCTTCATTCGATCAGGGTAAAAGATTATGAAAGTTTCAATGTTTTGGTTACCGCCGGACCAACCAGGGAGCCGCTTGATCCGGTGCGTTATATCAGCAATCCTTCCACCGGACTGATGGGTTATGCAATTGCCCGCGCTCTGCAGGAGCGTGGCGCAAATGTGACCCTGATCAGCGGACCGACGACGCTTCAGGCACCGCCCGCAGTTAAATTAATACCTGTAACCACGGCCGAGCAAATGCACAAAGCAGTAATTGATCACTTTGATCAAAACCAACTGGTGATCAAGGCTGCAGCTGTTTCAGATTTTAAACCATCACACTTTAGCGGGCAAAAAGTGAAAAAAAACGCTGCCGGCCTGACCCTTAAGTTAACCCCGACAGCAGATATCCTGATGGAACTTGGTCTTCGTAAGAAAAATCAGGTTCTGGTCGGTTTTGCTGCCGAAACTGAAAATGTGGTGCAGAATGCCCGTGACAAGCTAACCCGCAAAAATCTCGATCTGATCGTTGTCAATGACCTGGCCGAAGAAGGCTCCGGTTTTGCTTCACCCACCAACCGGGTAAGGCTCATTGATCACAGCGGAGCAGTGGAAGAGCTGCCCTTGCTGAAAAAAGAAGAGCTAGCTCACAGATTGCTGGACCGCATTGCCCCACTGATCAATACCCTTAAAGCTTAAAGACATTATTATTAGAAAACGGCAGGTATTTGCATGCACGAGTACGCCGAGGTAATCGTCGACCTGATCAGCAACGCGGTCGATCGACCCTTTCATTACAGGATTCCAACTGATCTAAGGGGAAAAGTCTTTCCGGGTATTAAAGTGACAATTCCCCTGGGCCCTCGCCGCTGTGAAGGCTATGTTTTGCGTCTTCTTGATTCTACGAATATTGATCCCGCAGCGCTTCGTGATATTTCTGGTATCAGTGAGCCGGAACCGCTGCTGACCAGGGAGCAACTTGCTCTCATGAACTGGCTCGCGCATCGCTGTTACTGCCGAAAGATCGATGCCATAAATGCCATGGTGCCTGCCTCTTTTCGTCAGGGCCGGCGTTCTCAGAAGCCCTACCTTTTTGAAGCGGTGGCAGAAGCAGAAGCACAGCTTGAAAACCTGAATAATGCTCCTGCCCAAAAGAAAGCGCTAAATATTCTTCTTGAACAGGGACCGCTAAGTCGTAAAATTTTAGAAAATGAGGGCGTTAAAAGCGCCAGCTTAAGCGCTCTTGAAACCAAAGGCTTAATTGAAAAGAGATACGAACGCCGCTATCCTACGGGTAAGCCTGTAGCGGAAATTTCAACCGAGCCCCTGAAGCTGGGAGATGAACAGGCTGTCTGCTGTGAGCGGATTGTGGCCGCTCTCGACAGTAACCGGGCGCAGCAGCTGCTTTTACACGGCATTACGGCCAGCGGCAAGACGGAAGTTTACATGCAGAGTATCAGCAAATGCCTGGATAGTGGCAAGAGCGCTTTAATTATGGTCCCTGAAATTGCCCTTACCCCCCAGATGATCAGCCACTTTGAAGGCCGGTTTCCCGGCCACATCGCCGTCTTGCACAGCAGGCTGACCCCGGCTGAGAAGAACCGAGAATGGCAGGCTATCCGGGAGGGAGAAGCCAGGGTAGTTTTAGGGGCCCGCTCCGCTGTATTTGCCCCTCTCGCCAACCTGGGCCTGATTATAATCGATGAAGAACACGAAACAACCTATAAACAGGAAGAAGCACCCCGTTACCACACTCGCGATGTTGCCTGGTGGCGTGTTCGTTACAATAAAGCGGTCCTGGTATTAGGCAGCGCCACCCCTGCGCTGGAGAGCTATTACCGGGCGCTGGAAGACGAAGTTGAGCTGCTGACCATGACCGGGCGAATCACTCCGACTCAACTTCCTCCGGTTACAATAGTTGATATGCGCCAAGAGCTCAAAGAAAACCATCGCCAAATCTTTAGTCGCCTGCTGTTGACTGAACTCGATGGGGTTTTGGACCGGGGCGAACAGGCGCTGCTCTTTATCAACCGCCGCGGCTTTGCCGGTTTTGTGCTCTGCCGTGAATGCGGTTATGTAGTTCGTTGTCCATCCTGTGATGTATCTTTAACCCTGCATCTGGACCGGCAGTTAATGTGCTGTCATTACTGCGGTTTTGAGGCTCCCGTTCCCCAGACCTGTCCGGAGTGTGGCGGCATTAAAATTCGCTTCTTTAGCGCCGGAACCCAGAGAGTGGAGGATGAAATAAAGAAGCTTCATCCCGGGGTGGCGTTAATCCGGATGGACAGCGATACGACCACCAGTCGCCAGGCTCATGGCCACTATTACCGGCGTTTCCGGGAGGGTAAGGCCCGTATTTTAATCGGCACCCAGATGATTGCCAAGGGTTTTGACTTTCCCTCTGTCACCCTGGTCGGTGTTGTTGCTGCCGATACAACCCTCAATCTGCCTGATTTCAGGGCTCCCGAACGCACTTTTCAACTGCTGACTCAGGTGGCAGGCAGAACTGCCCGCGGCAAACTCGGCGGCAAGGTAATCATCCAGACTTATCACCCCGGCCACTATGCCGTTAAAGCCGCCGCCAAACACGATTACTGCGCTTTTTATGATCAGGAAATCGAAAACAGACGGCAGCTGTCTTATCCGCCTTTCAGTGATCTGCTCCGGTTTCTTTTCAGCGACAGCGACGAAAAGAAAGTGTTTGAAGCTGCAGCCTGGCTGACCGGTCAATTGCAGCAGGTTACCGGCGACGCTGAGATATTAGGGCCTGCGCCTGCTTCGCTCTACCGGATCAAAGATCAGTATCGGGTTCAGACTATCATCAAGGGCCAAAAGTTAGGCGCAATTAGCCCAGCGGTTAAAAAAGTGGTTCGATCTTACCACGAGCACAAACCGCCCTATTCAGTCCGCCTCGCGGTAGATTTCAACCCGCTCGTAGTGCTATAATTAAAGGCAAGAGGTGTTTTTGTTGGCGATCAGAAAAATCTTGCGTGACGACCATCCGGTGTTGCGACAGAAAACAGCGGAAGTAAAAAAAATTAACAGCGGCGTAAACCGCCTGCTCGATGACATGCGCGAAACCATGCGGGAAGCGGACGGGGTTGGTTTAGCTGCTAACCAGGTTGGTGTATCAAAAAGAATTCTGATTGCCACAGATGGTGAAGAGACCGTTTACGAGTTGCTCAACCCCTGTTGCGAAGCAAGCGAGGGCGATGAGGTTGGAGTGGAAGGGTGCTTAAGCGTTCCCGGGAAATATGGTGAGGTTGCGCGTTCGAATAAGATCGTCATAACTGCCTTAAACCGGGACGGTCAGAAGATTCGCCTGACAGCTGAAGGACTGCTGGCGAGAATTCTCCAGCACGAGATGGACCACCTTGACGGAATACTCTTTACCGATAGGGCTTTGCGCCTGCTTGACCCCGAAGAACTAAAAAGCGAGGATTAACTTTGAAAAGCATAAAACTTCTTTTCATGGGCACCCCGGCATTTGCCCTGCCTGCCCTTGATTTACTTAACAGCTCCCCTCACAATATTGCAGCCATTGTCACCCAACCCGACCGACTTTCAGGACGAGGACAGGTGCTGAGATATTCTGCGGTAAAAAAATGGGCTGTCAGCAACTGTATTGAAACCTTCCAGCCGAAAAAAATGAGCGATGATCTATTCTTAAGTTGGCTTGACGACCTGAAGCCGGATTTAATCGTTACTGTTGCCTTCGGCCGGTTGCTTTCTAAATACCTTCTTGAAACTCCGCCATTGGGTTGTATCAACTTGCATGCCTCGTACCTGCCGGCTTATCGCGGGGCAGCCCCTATTCACCGGGCAGTAATCGAAGGCGCTGAATATAGCGGAGTTTCAATTATCGACCTGACAGAGGAGCTAGATGGCGGCGATGTTTATTTTCAGGAAAAGGTCGCTATTAGCCCTGATGACACTGCCGGTATGCTTCACGATAACCTTGCGGCAAGCGGCGCTTCCCTGTTGTTGAAAACAATTAACGCTCTGGCAGAAGGTACGGCCGTGAAGACTCCGCAGGACTACACCCTGGTTACCTACGCTCCTCCCTTAAGCCCTGCAGATGAAATGATCGACTGGAACCACCGTGCCACGGAAATTCATAATCGGATCCGTGGTCTGAACCCCTGGCCCGGAGCCTATACTACCTTCAGGGGTAATAGGGTAAAAGTATGGAAAAGCGCCCTGACTGGTGATCAGGCAGAAGTCGAAACGGTTGCCGCTCCCGGAACTATTCTAAGCTCTGGGGATGGAGCGATTGAAGTGGCAGCCGGTTTAGGCCGCCTGAACTTAATTGATCTGCAGCCCGCCGGGAAAAAGAAGATGGCTGCCGCTGCTTTTTGTTGCGGTTATCGTTTGGAGCCGGGTGATCGCCTGGGGGATTGGTAGCCGCCGTGACTAGTAAAGGCAACAAGACTAACAGCGCCCGTGAAGTGGCAATGAAAGCCTTGGTCAGGTTTGAACAGGATGGAGCTTACCTAAATCTTCTCCTGCCGCCCTTAATCAATTCACTGCCCGAGCAGGATAAAGCGCTCGCCCGCAAGTTGGCCGTCGGCACCGTACAGCATTTAAATACTATTGACTGGGCCTTGCAGCTTTACTCAAAGCGCAAACTTGATGCTCTTACCCCCTGGATAAGAAACCTCCTGCGGGTCAGCGCTTACCAAATCCTTTATTTAGAAAGAGTTCCATTATACGCTACAGTAAATGAGGCGGTTAACCTTGCCCGCCGCTACGGGCATCAGGGGGTGGCCGGCTTAGTTAATGCCCTGCTGCGCAAACTGGCGAACGAGGGCGACCATCTGCCCTGGCCTGACCCGCAAAAAGAACCTGTTGATTATTTATCATTACGCCATAGCTATCCTTCCTGGTTAATCAAGAGGATTATTGAGCGGGATGGTTTTGCCGAGGCCGAAAAGTGGTGCCTGGCAAACCTGGAAAAACCGCCCCTGTCAATCCGGGTTAACCGCTTGCGTGCAACAGCGGATCAGGTGGTCGAAAAACTGGCATTGGAGCAGATCGAAGCAGTTCCTATTCAGATGGTTTCAGATCTGCTGATTGTTAAGTCAGGTGCGGGAAAGATAGCAAGGAGCCGCTCTTTTAGCGATGGCTTGTTGAGTATTCAGGGGCTGAGTTCCGCCCTGGTTGCTCCCATGCTTGACCCACACCCGGGCGAAGTAATTATCGACCTATGCAGCGCCCCCGGTGGTAAAACTACTCACCTGGCGGAGCTGCAGCAAGACCGGGGTCAAATAATTGCTGTGGAGCTCCATCAGAGCCGGGTCGGCCTGATTGAAAAAGCCGCAGCAAGGCTGGGTCTTAAAAGCATTTTAACTGTTCAGTCTGATGGGCGCGAAATTGAAAGACTCAATTTACCGGCAGCAGATGCAGTTTTAGTTGATGCTCCCTGCTCTGGTTTGGGGGTAACCAGGCGTCTGCCCGAGATTAAGTGGCGCCGTTGTGAAGAAGATCTGCTTGCTTTTCAGAAACTACAGCTTGAACTGCTGGCGGCAGCAGCCGGGCAGCTCAATCCAGGCGGAAGGCTTTTGTACTCGGTCTGCACCAACGAGCCAGAAGAGACTGTTCAGGTAGCGGAGGCTTTTCTGAAAGCTCATCCTGACTTTATACCCCAGCCCCTTTCCCCGCTGCTTCCTCCACTACTCCAACCGTTATTTAATGATTCCCCAACCCTTACCTTCCTGCCGCACCGTCACAACCTCGACGGTTTCTTCATCGCCCTGTGGCAGAGAAAACGATAGCAATTCTAAATCGTTCGCTTAATATTCGCCCTCGCTTACTGTACAATTCTGAACCGAGCGATCAGAGAGCTAATTGCATATAGTGACTGCCTATTTGTAAACAGATGAGAGAGAGTTACATAAAGCGCCTGTCCAAGATTCAGTAACGAACTGTCGCCATGTTGCCCGAAGGCGGCCACTTTGCTATACTGAGGGTTAAGCAAGCCAACGTAATAAGCAAACGGAGGACAATCAATTGCAGGCAGTAGCGCTAACCAACCAGGGACTGGAACGCTCCCGCAACGAAGACAGCTGCTTCGCAGCATCAAGCGGCGAAAACGCTTTGCTGGTAGTGGCTGACGGTATGGGCGGTCACAAGGCCGGTAACGTTGCCAGCGACCTGGTGATTAAAGAAGCGGAAAAAGCCTGGCTTAAACTTGGGGAATGTAGTAATGAAGACGGCTTGGACAGACGGAAAGTAATCGAAGAATATATCCACAAAGCAAACAGGCTCATCATCAAAGAAGCTGATACAAATCCCTCCCAAAAAGGGATGGGCACTACGGTTACAGCAGCCTTGCTCTGCGGGCAGCACCTGACCATAGGTCATGTCGGAGACAGCCGTGCTTATCTGATCAAGGGCGATATAATAACCCTGATCACCAGAGATCACTCTTTGCCTGAGCAGCTCATGGAATCTGGCCAGATTACCAAAGAGGAAGCCCGCTGTCACCCCAAGCGCCATATCCTGACCCGGGCCCTGGGAATTTCTGCAAAACTAACTGTTGATATATTTGAAAAGCAGGTCGTAGAGGGGGCAACTGTTCTACTCTGCACAGACGGTCTGACCAATATGGTCCAAGATGAAGAAATTCTGGCCATAGTCAATCAATATCCTGAACCGCAGCAGATAGCTGAAGAGCTAATTGAACAGGCAAATAAGTGTGGTGGCGTTGATAATATAACCGTTGTTATTGCAACCGGTGTTGGAGGTCGACAGGCTTGATGGTCGGTAAAATACTGGCTGAACGCTATGAGATTATAGAAAAGATTGCCGAGGGCGGAATGGCCCGTGTCTACCGCGGCCGTGATCTGCTTTTAAAAAGAACAATTGCCGTTAAAGTACTAAAAGATCAGATGACCGGTGATGCGGCCTTTATCCGTCGTTTTGAGCGGGAGGCCCAGTCTGCGGCGGCGCTTTCGCACCCCAATATTGTCAACATTTATGACGTGGGGGAAGAAGATGGCACCTACTTTATGGTTATGGAATATGTTGAAGGACTTAACCTGAAACATTACATCAGGGAAAAAGGCAAGCTTTCCGCCATTGAGGCTGTTTCAATAGCCCGCCAGATTGCCGAAGCTTTAGAAAAAGCTCACAACGCCGGAGTGGTCCACCGTGATATAAAACCGCAGAATATTCTTTTTTCAAGTGACGGCAAAATTAAGGTTACCGATTTTGGCATTGCCATCGCAGGAGACGGTGTTACGGTAACTGTTGGCGACGAAATAATTGGTACGGTTCAGTATATTTCTCCCGAGCAGGCAAAAGGGGAGTTAGCTGATCAACAATCAGATCTTTATTCTCTGGGTGTTGTTATTTATGAAATGGTAACCGGCAAGGTGCCTTTTGGCGGGGAAAGTCCCGTTTCTGTAGCGATGAAACATATTCAAGATCATATTGTACCTCCGCGGGTATTATCTGAAGATCTACCAGGAGCTCTGGAACAAATTATCATGAAGGCAGTAGAGAAAGATAAGGCTAACCGTTATGCCAGTGCCGCTGAAATACTTGAAGATTTACAGCAGGCCTTAGAAAATCAGCTGCCTCCCAGCAGTAGAAAGCGAGATCCTGCTTCATTCGATGAAGGCAGCGAATCCGATGTTATTAAACGACCGGTTACTGCTGCCGCAAACCGCAATAGTTTCACCGTACCTCCCAAGATCAGACGCAACTGGGCTAAGCCGCTGCTCGCTTTT
>CAYGHB010000016.1:0-14544 GCA_964349375.1 uncultured Syntrophomonadaceae bacterium
GGGTGGGGGTGCGTGGTGGTTGGCTAAGAAACAGGCGACTATCTATTGCTGCGGTGGCTGCGGCTATGAAACGCAAAAATGGCTGGGGCGCTGCCCCGGCTGCAATGAGTGGAATACGATGGCCGAGTTTAAGCCTGCCCCTGCAGCGAAGCGTAAAACTACCGGCGGGATGAACCGGGGGGCAGCGGTAGCTGAAGCTGTAAAGCTTAAAAGTGTGCCTGCGGTAAACGAAGAGCGCACCGTAACCGGGATTGGCGAGTTTGACCGGGTGCTGGGCGGTGGTCTGGTGGACGGTTCGGTGGTGCTCTTGGGTGGTGACCCGGGCATCGGCAAATCGACCCTGCTGCTGCAGGCGGCGGCTCGTCTGGCGGTCCGTAAAAAAGTTTTCTATGCCAGCGGGGAGGAGTCGCTGCGCCAGCTGAAGATGCGGGCTGACCGGGTTGGCGTGGCTGACGATCTGACGGTCTCTGCCGTGACCGACCTGGAGACGCTGCTTTCGCTTACAGCCGATCTAAACCCTGATGTGCTGGTGGTTGACTCGGTGCAGTCGATTTACCGCTCTGAGCTGGACAGCGTTCCCGGCAGTGTAAGCCAGGTGCGCGAGGTGACCGGCGAGCTGGTGCGAATGGCGAAGGAACAAAACATAGCGGTCTTTTTAATTGGCCATGTCACCAAGGAAGGGGTGATGGCCGGCCCGCGCTTGCTGGAGCATATGGTTGATTGTGTCCTCTACCTCGAGGGCGACCGTTACCACAGTTTCCGCATTTTACGCGGAGTTAAGAACCGTTTTGGATCGACCAACGAAATCGGTGTCTTTATGATGGAGGCGGAAGGGATGGTCGAGGTGGCCAATCCATCGCATCTCTTTATCACCCAGCGCCGTGATCAGGCGCCGGGGGCGGTGATCACTGCCAGCATGGAAGGTACCCGGCCGCTTTTAGTCGAGATTCAGTCGCTGGTGGCACCGAGCGCCTACCCGACGCCGCGGCGTACTACCACCGGGATCGATTCAAACCGGGTGGCGTTGGTGATGGCGGTGCTGGAAAAGCATGCCGGCATCTCCTTTTTCGGCCTTGACACCTTTGTTAACGTGGTGGGCGGAGTGCGCCTCTTTGAAACAGCGGCCGACCTGGCCCTGGCATTCAGCCTCACTTCCAGCTTAAAGGGAATCAGCTTAAATGGCGATACGGTGGCGGTTGGCGAAGTTGGTCTGACGGGTGAAATACGTCCGGTGAGCCGGATCAGCCAGAGGTTGGGCGAAGCGGTTAAGCTTGGGTTTAAAAGGTTTGTGCTGCCCCAGGCCAACCTGGAAGAATTAAAGAAGAGTGGCGACAAATTTAAGGGCATTCAGTTGGTTGGGGTTGATAATGTAAAGGAAGCGATCGGGGTGGCTTTATTGAAGTAAAGGGTGAAGTTCGAGTGATCTCCCCCTCACCCCGACCCTCTCCCTCCAGGGGAGAGGGAGTTTTAGTTCCTCTTTATTGAGGAGGGAGTAATCTTGCTCCAGAGCTATCGCAAATGGGATTGCCTTGGTGCAAGGCACTTGGAGAGAGGTAGTAAAACAATGAAGATTAAATAAGAGTATGAAGTTTTGCCAGGATATTGGATACTACCGTTTCAGGGATTTGTTCAATATATTTAACCTCACGGGTTTGCCAGTCTAAACTTTTCACTTGATCTGATAACACCACCCCGGTTATTGTTAAATTTGATGGAAGTAATACTTCATACGGGTATCCTTTTGTTGCAGAAGTAATGGGGCAAAATATTGCGAGACCCACTGTTTGATTGTATTTTTCAGGTGAGATACAGATTGCCGGACGTCTACCGGACTGCTCATGTCCTGATTGAGGAGAAAAGTCTATCCAAACCAGGTCACCTCTACGGGGTATGTATTCTAAGCCGTCTACCATATTTCTTTACCTCTTGGTTTTCCGGTATCGTACTCGCAGTGCAAGTTATTCTCATTAACTTGCTCAATTAGTTCGTCCAGCTTATACTCGTATTTCATGTTAACCGGTTCAACACTTATTTTTCCATCAACAAGAGTAAGATTTACACTACTGTTTTCTTCAATTTCTATTTCCCTCGCAAAAGCTTTCGGTATTCTTAAGGCCAAACTGTTTCCCCATTTTAGTACTTTCACCATCATTATCAACACCTCCTAATGTATCTACAATGATTATACGAAAGTTTTAAGAAAAAGAAAAGAGGCAGTTTAGAAACTGCCCCCTTATATATATGGAAAGGTTTAAATCTAAAGTGCGCGGAGGTAGATCTCTTCGTAGGCCTTAACCGTCAGGTCGCGCGGGTTACCGATTGTCTGCGGGTCGTTGAAGGCTTCCTGGGCCAGGCGGGGGATATCTGTCTCTTTAATTCCCAGCTCCCTTAATTTCGGGATGCCGATATCTTCAGCCAGTTCGCGCACCGCTTCAACGGCAGCCATGGCCGCCTCGCGCTCGGTCATGCCGAAGGTTGGCACGCCTAGGGCTAACGCCATGCGGGCATACTTGGCCGGCTCGCCCATCCAGTTGTATTCCATCACCGGCACCAGGGTTGATCCAACCACAATGCCGTGATGCACGGGGAAGATGCCGCCCATGGTCTGGGTCATGGCATGAACGGCCCCGGCGCTGGCGGCGCCGTAGGAAAGGCCGGCCAGCATGGAGCTCATGGCCATGTAGTAACGGGCTTCAACATCCTGGCCGTAAGCGACAGCCCGGCGCAAGTATTTTCCGGCATATTCGATGGCCAGCAGGGCCACGGCGTCGGTGGTGGGCTGGGCGTAGGCGCAGGTGTAGCATTCAATGGCGTGGCAGAGGGCGTCCATCCCTGTGCCGGCGGTAACTTCGGCCGGCATAGTCAGGTGCAGCAGGGGATCGACCAGGGCCAGGTGGGCCGCAATCAGCGGGCCGCCGCAGTTAAACTTGTATTCGCGGGCCGGGTCGGTAATTACAGCCCAAAGGGTTACTTCGCTGCCGGTACCGGCAGTGGTCGGGATGCAGGTCAGCGGCGGAATGCGTTTGCTCAGCTCTTTTTTCCCTTCGGCACATTCGTATTCTAAGACCGATTCTCCGTGGGCAATCTCAACTCCGATAGCCTTGGCACAGTCCATGGAGCTGCCGCCGCCCAGGGCAATAATCCCATCGCAACCGTTTTTGTGGTAGAGTTCGGTCCCGGCGGCGACTGTGGCCAGCAGCGGGTTAAAAACAACCTGGTCGTAAAGCGTGTAACTCACCGAGGCGTCTTTTAAGGGCTTAATCAACTTGTCGAGCAGGCCGGCCTTAACCACACCCTGATCGGTAACGATAAGCGGCTTTTTAACCCCTAAAATCGCCAGTTCACCGGGCAGGTGGTCAACAGCGCCCAGGGCGTGCTTCATGACTGTTGGTACTTCAAAATAGTGCATTTCGTTCAGGTTTTTCACTCGATAGATCCTCCTTTTATTATTTTCGGTTAAGGGTGCCTGACAAGCGTGGGCATATCAGACAAACCCAGTTCCTTCAGCTTTTCTTCCGTGGGGCGTCCTTCACTGTCCCAGCCGCGTTCGGCGTAGTAGTCGTCAAGCAGGCGGCTCAAGTCTTTCAAGGTCACCAACGCTCCGGCAAATGGGCCTTCGGGCAGCGGTTCGCTGGTGAAACGCTTAGGCAGGGTATCGTCCGCCCTGGTAAAGCCCTCACGTAAATTAAAGAGCCGCACCTGGTTCCAGATCCTTTCGCCCAGCTTTCTTATTTTTGCGGCATCCCAGGGTTCGCCAACCGCTGCTTCGAGCATGGCGGCGTAAGTTTCATCCTTGATTCCGTAGGCGGCGAAGTCGCACTTAACCAGGGTATCCACCCCGGCCAGGTAATTTTGGAGGTAGGCGACAATTTCGCCCTTGTTTTTTAAACCTAGGCGGTCGACCGGCTCGCCGTTCCATTCACCGCCGCACTCGTACAGGATGGGGAAGGCGCGCTGGTGGCAGCCGCCGCGGTCGGCGGTAGCCAGGGCCAGGGCCATGCCGGGAACGCTGCGCGGCCCCCAGGCCGGGCTTTCAAGCCCCTTGACATGTACCGCGTAGTCAGCCGCATTGCCGCCCAGGGTTTTTGCCGCCTCTTTCACCCCGCGCGCTAAGATATCGCCGATACCCTGGCGCGAGGCAATAGCTTCAATTAAAAAGTCGGCCGCAGCGGTATCGCCGAATTTTAGCTCAAGACCGCCCGTATCGTTAAGAGTGATCAGGCCGTTCTGGAATGCCTCGATGGCAAAGCCGGCCACACCGCCGGCAGACATACCGTCAAGCCCTAAGGCGTCGCACTTCTTGACCAGGTAGGCCACCTCGCGGATATTGCTAATCCCTAAATTGCTGCCGATCATGGAGGCCGTTTCGTATTCCACCACATCGGAGATCATTCCCTTGTGCCGTCCTGTTTTTATTTTACCCACCTTGCTGCAGGCGATAGGGCAGCCGGCACAGGCGACGTTGCGGAACCAGAAATGCTTACGCTGGGCCTCTGCATTTAGACCTGCCGCTCCCTCAAAGCTGCCGCTGGCATGGTTATGGGTCGGGAGAAGCTGCTCGTCGTTGGCGAAATCGATCGAGGCGGGAGTGCCGTCGCCGGTAAAGCCTGCTATTGTTTCATCGGTGCTAAGTTCGCTGTAAGCCTGGTCCACAGCCCTTGAAAAGGCTTGCGGGTTGGCCGGCTGCACGGTTTTACGGCCGCGCAGGACCAGTGCTTTCAAATTTTTTGAGCCCATAACTGCTCCTGTTCCGGCTCTGCCGGCGTGGCGGTTGAACTCGCAGTTGATCAGGGCAAAGGAAACCAGTTTTTCACCAGCCGGACCGATACAGGCTGTTTTAACTGTCTCGTCACCAAGCTCTTCGCGGATAACCTCGACGGTGTCGAAAGTATTGAGCCCCCAGATTTCCTCAGCCGAGCGGATCTCAACCTTGCCGTCATCGACCCAGATATAGCTGGGCTCAGCGGCGGCACCGGTAATGATGATGCCGTCGTAGCCGCAGAAGCGGATCTCCTGGGCGAAGTGGCCGCCGAAATAGGAGTCGGCAAAAGTACCGGTTAGGGGCGATTTGGTGACCACACAGCCGCGCATGGCCGGAGCCAGGGTTCCGGTAAGGGGGCCAGGCATAAACATTAAAACATTTTGCGGTGAAAGCGGATCGGTGCCGGCCGGCAGAAGATCGTAAAGGATCTTTGCTCCAAAGCCTTTGCCGCCCACGTACTTTTTAGCCAGTTCTTTATCCAGGCTTATTTCACTGCTTGTGCCGCTGCTTAAATCGATATAAAGAAGTTTTCCCATATAGGCGCTCATATGGCCTTCACCTCCTGCTTTGGCTGCTTGACAACCAGCTGCAGGGCTCGCGGTACGCAGTATTTAACGCAGAGTGGATCGCCTTCGCACATGTCGCACTTGTCGGCCTTTTTGCCGCTGTCAAATTGAATCATTTCGTCCGGGCAGGCAGCGATGCAGTTGCCACAACCGGTACAGGTCTGCTTGTCAATCAAGACTACCCCGGTTTCTTCATTGCGGCTGATCGCCTCAAAGGGGCAGGCGTTCAGGCAAAAGGGATTTTCGCACTGGGTGCAGACTACCGGCCGGTTGACCAGGTTTTCATTTTCGCTAAAAATTTTCAGGCGGGCCAGGCGGGGGTTGTAACCGCCGGCGGCCCGGTTAGAGCAGGCCAGCATACATGCTCCGCAGCCGGTGCATAAATCAAACTCGCCTCTTAAGTAATACATCGGCATACCTCGTTTCTGATAATGTTACAGTTCATCTACATCTTTGTACCATTTTACTTTGTCGCCGATTTTACTGCGCATTTTCCAGGCCAGTGGTTTCGGTTCTCTGTTCACATAAGCTAAAATTTCTGCCGCCCGATCGGCGATGATCTGTTTCTCCCCGGCGTCGAAGAGGTCGCTTTTGGTATTCAGGGCAAGCAATTTTTCCACGTTGCCGGTTACTGTGCGCCAGAAGCCCCACTCTGCAGCCAATACCCCGGCAATGATCGGCGCGTTTATTGTTTCGCGGTCGCTTTCCCCAACGGAATGTTCTGCCAGCAGCATCATCGTGTCGACTAAATCTTTTTCGTTGATCTCCACTATTTGCATCTTTTCCAGGAACAGCTCGGCCAGAGGGATCGTAAGGTCATCCACGGCCAGCCGGTCGTGCAGCGGCAGCACATGGCAGAAATCAAGCTTATCGAAAAAGATGTCTGAGTGCATCCCTGTCTCCGGATTATCAAAGACCAGCCGGTCGCTGCCGTATAGAGTAGTGATCATCTCGTCATCTCGGTAACCAAGCTCGCGGTAGGCTTCGATGATCAGCGGCTGATGCTCACTGCGGGCTACAAAGTCAGTATCGGTGAATACACGCCCCCACTTTTTATGAATGTGCCTATATTCAGTGCAATGCAGGTGAAAAGCAAGCGCACCGATTAGCCGCAGCGACGCCCCTTTGGCTTCGTTCTGGGCGATGATTTTCCGCGCTTCATCGATAAATTCACCGGCATCTTTACCCGTGTAAATATCCATAAAACTCCTCCTTCTCTAAGCTTCTGCCCCAAACTGCCCCTCTCCCGCAGTTATTAAACGGAAGAGGGGCGCTGGAGGTAGTACTTAGCCAACAAGCTTTGATGAACTTCGTTTACTATTTTTAACCCGAGGTCAGAACGTACTTGGTGACCCCTTTTTTGTCCATCTCGATGATCGCTCCGAGCAGAGTGCTTTGCTCGTAAGAACTGCCGGGATTGACGACGAATGTTTTTTTCATCCGCTTGATCCCGCGGCCTTCGTGAATATGGCCGGTCAGCGCCAGCGGAGGCTGGTACTTCATTATGGCATCGCGCACCGCAGTGCTGCCGACCGGAATCAGCGAGCGGCCGGCGTATTTGGGCCTTAAGTTTTCATCCAGTTCCGGCGCTTCGTCCAGCCCTGAGCCAAAAGGCGGGGCATGGAGGTTAAAGACACAGCGATCAATGTCCTCTACCTTGGAGGCCATCGCTTCGATCTTTTCGGTGATCTCTTCTTCGCTACATTCGCGGTGGGTATCCCATGGGGTAGGGTTTGACCAGCCCGTACTGAGCATGCTGTAATAGCCGTCAAGATCGAGAATCTTTCCTTCAGCCATGGTAATTGACTTTGAGCTTTCTAAAACGGCGTCGATCTCGAACATATCGTCGTTACCCGGGCAGACAAAGCATCTGATCCCCGTGCCTGCCAGCTTTTCATCGGAAAAGGCCACCCAGCGCTCGGCCATATCGAGAACATGTTTGACGAAGAGCTTTTCAACCTTTTCCTGATCGGCGCTTAGCTCATCGAATTCGTCATCAGTCAGGTCGAGCGGGTAATAGCCGCGGTCGGAGATGTTTTTCATCATCCTGGCTTTGCCTTCATCGTCGAGCAGCATCTCTTCCTCGAGAAAGTTAACTTTGTACATTCCCTTGCTGTCTCGGATAAAAGGAACCAGGGCTTTGCCGGTCATATCGCCGCCCAACACCAGGATGTCGGCATTGTAGAATTTGCCGGCGTTGATGAACTTTTTCCAGCAGATCTCAGAGCCGTGAACATCGGTTGCAAAAAAGATGGTGGTCATTTATCAGCCTCCTTTCTTTTAAGATTTCATAGAGTTACCTTACTCAACCGGGATGCTCTTATGGATTTCATCCAGGTTGATGCCCTGCTTCTTGCGGTAAGCCTTCGATCCGACATAGATGATAATCGAAATGGCATAGAGTACAGCCATATAGATGTAAGAAGTCGGTTCGTTGATTCCGTAAACTGCATCGGTGCCCCACATGTAGAAGAGGAATAGCAGGAAGGCCCCGAAAATAACTCCGGTTACGGAGATCAACGGCAGGCCGAATAGCTTTAGCCTGGCGATTGGTGAGGCCTTGTAAAGCTCTGGATCCTTGTAGGGTAAAATGATCGCCGCAATGGTAGTGCCGAAATAGGTTACAGCGATCACCACGGTAGAGTTAAGGGCCAGTGTTTCTAAGTTCTCCGTGTAGTGCATGCCGGCGCTGACAATAACACCGCCGATAGCCATAACCAGCAGGGCATTTACCGGGGAGCGGAACTTGGTTGAAACGCGGGCCATCCACTCCGGTAAAATACGGTCGAAAGCGGCAGCGAAAATAACCCGGGTTGAGGAAAGAAAGATCGTGCCGCACCAGCCGAAGAACCAGGCGCTCATCGAAATCAGCAGCCACATCTGCAGCAGCGGGCTGTCGGTCAGGAAGCTGACCAAAAGCGCCGGGTATGGATAGGCTCCAAAGGGTGAAGTACCTTCATAATAGGTAAAGTTGGCTGCATTGTAAAAGTCCCAGCCGATAACCCTGGCAATCAGGCCAAGGACGATCAGGGCAAGGATTGTGGTTGCAATCAAACCGGCAGCCATGCTCCAGAAGTTGCGCTTAAAGTCGGAAGCGCCGCGCACTTCACCGTAGAGGGTGGCGCCCCAGTTTGGCCAGAGGTTAAAGAATACGACCATGGGAATCAAGGCCAGGCTGGCACCAATTGCCAGTCTGTTCAGGGGCGCAGCGGTATAGCCGCCTTCTGCCGAAGCAGCGAGAACCTGCTGATAGACATCGCCGCCGCCGGCGGCAAAGAAGTTGTTGGCATACTGGTTAAAGCCGGCAATAAAATCGGCGCGGTTATTAACCAGCAACATGATGATCATCGTGGCCATACCGGCCATTCCTAAATAGAAGCAGAACTTTTGAATGCGGGCATACCAGCTCATACCGAGGCTGACATAGATAAAAGCCAGCACGATAACAACCAGGGAAGAAACAAAGAACCCGTTGGTGCTGATGAACCAGCTGGCGGCATCGGTAAAGCCGGCGCTGCCGGTCCATCCGCCCAGCATGCCTAAGATTGGGGCGAAAACGTTAAAGGCCAGCATGTTTCCGTAGAGCGGCACCCAGTGCCAGAGGATCCAGGCCCAGCCGGTAATGGAGAGCACGAATCCGATTCCACCGCCTAAGATCCGGCTCTGCCAGACATAGTCACCGCCGGCCCGGGGCATAACTGCCACCAGCAAACCGTAGACGAATATTTCAAAAATGATAAAGATGCCGCTGATGATAATAGCAGTTAAGAGGTTTGCTTCGGGAATGTAAGGTGCAAAAGCAAAAATGTAAAATCCGAGGGTTACCAGGTTAATTGAAAAGAAAGCATAGACAAAGCCGTCAAATACCGACCAGGAGCGAACCAGGCCGCTGGCTTTGCGGACAAACATACCAGGTTGTGCCATAATCTTAATCTTCCTTTCCTTAAACTGTGGTGTGGCGCCTCTGGCGCCAGGTGGCGATGCGGGGAACTAACTGCCGGTTGATTTCGATGAGTACCCCCTTCCAGGGAAAGCGAGTCAAAAAGAGAAACTGAGCTAAATTGAGGATAGATAGCCCGAAGAATGACTTTTATCTATCCAGAAAATGCTTATTGCCATTTTCATCCATCGGATGGTGAAGCTACAGCTTCATGAAGTCTAATATACATTGACTAAAGCAAGAGTCTTAATTAAGTCGATTCAAGAAATGATCATCAGAAATAACAAAACAGCACGTCAAATTAGCCGACAGCAAAGTTATTTAATATTCACATGGAAATCCCTTTGTAGGATGTGCAGAAATATCAGAGTTTATTTGTGCAAAATGCACAAGCGATAGATGGTTACTGATTGAGGCGCCGGCTGATTGAAGCCAGCATCAGGGGAAAAGTATCGATCCGGTCAATCTCGCATCCCAGCAGCTCTTCTATTTTTTGGAGGCGGTAATTGAGGGAGTTACGGTGGATGTGCAGTTTTTCAGCAGTTTTGGTGCGCGAAAAGTTGCAGTCAAGATATGTTTCAAGGGTCCCAACCAGTTCACCGCCTTTTTCATGATCATATTGCAGCAGCGGTTTGTAGGCCCGGATAAAAAGCTCATTTGCCTTTGTCCCGGCGAGCAGGCGCTTTACCAGGTGGTAGGGGGCCATCTCAGAGTAACAAAGCGTGAAGTCACCCTGATAAAGTTTTTTACCGAGGTCGATGGTCTCCCAGGCTTCTAAATAGCCGGCGCTGATCCGTTCGATTTCGGGACAGAAATCGCCGGCAGCCAGGCAGAGCGGAACTTCACCTAAATGGCCCTGGACGAAACTGCGGATCGCAGCGAGCAGGTTACGGCAAAACACAGTAGCTTCTTCCTGGGGTTTTTTCTCTGTGGTGTAGACAAGAATTACCAGGCTGCCTAAGGCTTCGATAACCACTCCGTCTTGGTTTTCATTTTCCAGGGCTAAACGGAGCAGTTTTTTCAGTCTTTTTTCGATGAAGTTTCGTTCTCTTTCTTTCCTGGTAGTCCGGTCGCCTGTTTGGGTGTGATTATCTCTGCTCAACTCAGCCAGGATAACATAGTAACTGCCGCCGGTTTCCAGGCCGTACTGCCGTGCCTGGGAAACTATACTCTCGCGATTTTTAATATTGCCCAACAGCAATTCATGGTAAAAGTCCAGTTCACTTTTTCTTGCTGCTTCTTGGATTGCGTTTTCTTTTAGAATATAGAGCGATATAGCCATGGCCCCCGCTTCAACGGCAACCGCTTTCGATCTCTCCAGTTCCTTTTCTAAGTCAGAGACCACCAGAACGCCGTAAAAATGATCGCCGGCAACAACCGGAAAAAAGTAATCGGAGTGATCACTTTCAGCAGATCCATACTGATAATATGACGGTTTTTTACTGAAGACCAGATCGCTCAGCAGGGCATCGGGGTAAAATTCACCAAGGGGCAACTGGCCTTTACTCATTTGCCATTTTTCCACCAGCGGGGCTGAGTTGCTATCCGTGCCCGGCGGTGATACAGCATCAAGCAAAAATAGATCGGCATCGGCCATTAGGATCGGTTTTTCCAGTAAGAGCGCAAGCGAGGTAAGCAGTTCACGTAAACCCTTGCCTTTAAGCACGATATCAGTCATCATGCTGTGCACTTCCTGTGTGTATTCAAGAGTTCTGACCTGCTTGTCCAGGATCTGGCTCATTACAGGGACAATCACATCAATATAAGAGCAGTCAGGCATTTCCAGAAGGGGCAACCCTAGTTCATCTGCTTTTTTGATCAACTGCTTGTCAATCTGAGAAATATAGCGTTCAGGGGAGAAAATGATCAGCCCTGAACCGCCGCAGCTTTTAATATCCTCCAGCATTTTTAGCTGGGCTTTGATGTTGTCTTTGAGGGCGTAAAAAGTGGTGGAAAGCAAAGAATGGCGCCGGAACCAGATTGCTGCATCGGGAACATCGATAATGTCGACTGCCCAAATTTCATTGTCGAGACCACTTGCCCCGGCAATTACTTTCGCTTCGATCAAACCGCCGAAATGCAGAGCATCTCTTACGGTGATGGTCATCAGCTTTTACCCCATTTCTAACCACGTCTGCCTGTGATGCGTTATAGATATTATTATACATTAATAAAGAAAAAAGCCGCCAGGGCTTTTTTGGTTTAACGTTTATATATCAGGAAAGCTAAATTAAGGCTTCCTGACAGCTCAGGAAAGCAGAAAATGCCCCAGTGTGTTGATCCGTTCATATTCGTTGTCAAACAGTTCTTCCAGGTTGAAATCGAGAGTGTTGCAGAGGGCTGTCAGGTAGAAGAGATGCTTGCCAAGCTCTTCAGCGACTACCTCGCGGCAGTGTTCACACATTTTCCCTTTGAGGTGAGAATCCATATACTTACCGCAATCTTTTAGTGAATCGCGGTCGGGGTACTGCCTTTTATTGGCATTGATCGAGACGCAGCCACAGTCAGTCACTGCTTTGATTACACTGCGGTTTACTCTTGCTGTTGACTCCTGATATTTAGTCAGGCAATCCAGAATACTGCGGTGGCGTATTAAGACTTCTGAAACGATATCCTGAAAGCTACAGACAACTTCGTTCTCCTTCATTGACCCATCACCTCATTTTCTGTCTAGAGGACCTTGCTGCCGTCATTATACTTTTTATTTTCCGACCCTGTCAACCTGATTAAGCGGCTCAGGTTAAGTAAATCCGCTCTTTCGTTGAAATTTTTTTCGTGGTTGTAAAGAGGATTTAGATATGTTAAACTATTTGTTTAATTGACACTACCAGAGCGCTGTGTTACTATATTTAATAAGATTACTCGAGGAGGAAGTCTATTGTTCAGTGTCGGAGACCGGGTTGTATACCCGATGCACGGGGCGGGAGTTATTGAAGCGATTGAGGAGAAAGAGATTCTCGGTGCCTGGAAACAATATTATGTTATGAAACTTCCCCTTGGCGAAATGAAAGTGCTGATCCCGACCGACAATATAGTTCAGGTGGGATTGCGCGGCGTTATTGAAAAGGAAGAAGTTGATCAAGTATTTGTGGTGCTGAAAGGCGATCAGCCGGAACTTTCGGCCAATTGGAACAGACGTTACCGCAACCACCTGGAGAAGATTAAAAGCGGTGATATTTATGAAGTGGCAGAGGTGGTGCGCAACCTGATGCTCAGGGACCGTGAAAAAGGCTTATCTACCGGTGAAAGTAAAATGCTTGAAACTGCTCGCCAGATTATGGTTAGCGAGCTAATTTTGGTTCAGGGCCTGGAGCAGGCTGAAATTATAAACGTTTTGGATGACATCTTTGAGCAGGCTCCGAAATAAAAGAATAACCCAAAACTATAGACAACTGCAGATCATGCCTTGATTCCGGGGAAAACTTTGAGTTATAATGTTGCGAAGAGTTCCCGGTTTTTTTATTTATTGGTTAAGTCTTTTCTTTTTGGAGAGAAACTTAACATATTTTTTATTCAGAAAGGAGGTGAGAAAAATGGCCGACAAGATCCTAAGGGTAGTCGGGACATTGTTGGGTGTGGTGCTCGGAGTCTACCTTTTTATTGTTATTTTGCCATTTCTCCAGTTTTTTATTAACATCCCGGCGGGAATTTATTTAACACCGGTCAGCATCGGATATTATGCTGTTGGCGGCTTGTTAATCGGAATCATATTTTACCTTCTTACCCCGGTCTTAATTAGTGTCTTTAACCGCCTGACAGCCTGGGCAGACAGCCGGCTTAAAGTGGTGCCCACCCAGGATATTGCCCTGGTTGTGCTAAGCTTGATCATTACCCTTTTTATCGGTCTTCTACTCAGTTATCCGATTTACCGTCTGCCGGTGATCGGGGTTTTTCTGTCGCCCATCATCACCTTATTTTTGGTCGTTATCGGCGTGCGGTTTATCCTGAACCGCAAAGAAGAGTTTACTTTTCTCTCTTCGCTTTTTAACAAAAACGTTCGCAGTGGGGGCCGTGAAAACGAGGTCTTCAAGATTCTTGACACCAGCGCGATCATCGACGGCAGAATTGTTGATATCTGTAAAACTGGCTTTATGGAAGGGGTCATAGTCGTAGCCGGTTTTGTGCTGGAAGAGCTGCGCCACATTGCCGATTCGCCCGATTTGCTGAAACGCAACCGCGGGCGGCGCGGTTTGGACGTGCTGAACAAAATCCAGAAAGAGATGGATATACCGGTTCAGATTTACGAGGGCGATTTTGATGAAATTGCTGAAGTCGACAGCAAACTGGTGAAGCTGGCGAAGACGATCAACGGCAAGATTATCACCAATGATTTTAACCTGAACAAGGTTTGCGAACTGCAGGGTATTTCTGTGCTGAACATCAACGAGCTGGCTAACGCGGTTAAGCCGGTGGTCCTGCCAGGGGAAGAGATGGTCGCCCAGATTATCAAGGACGGCAAGGAAACCGGTCAGGGAATTGCCTATCTTGATGACGGGACGATGATCGTGGTTGAAGGAGGCCGCCGCTTTATTGGTGAAACGGTGGACGTGCTGGTAACCAGTGTGCTGCAGACCGCTGCAGGGCGGATGATTTTTGCTAAACCGAAACAGGATGCCGACAGGCTGAACGGAGTTAAATAAAATTGAAGCTAGGGGCGATAATTGCTGCTGCCGGGTCAGGGCTGCGAATGAAAAACAGCACCCGCAAGCAGTACCTGCTGCTTGAAGAGTTGCCGGTGCTGATCCGTTCAGTAAGGCTGTTTCTGAGCCACCCGGCACTGGATCAGCTTGTAGTCGTTGTACCGCCGGCAGATCTTGAGGAAGCAGGCACCCTGCTTCAGCAGTACTGCTCGCTTGAGCGGCTAGAACTGGTCGGCGGCGGGGAAACGAGGCAGGAATCAGTTCACAAAGGTCTGCAGGCCCTGCCCCGTGATTGCGATATAATCTGCGTCCATGACGCGGCGCGGCCTTTGGCAACCGGAGCCCTGCTCGAGCGGTTGGTCACAGCTGCGCTGGAATACGGGGCGGTGGTACCGGTAATCGGGCTTAGCGACACTTTAAAGGTAGTGGGCGAAGACGAAATGATTGTCGACACACCGCCGCGCGGGAATTTAAGGTTGGTGCAGACTCCGCAGGTCTTCAGGGCCGATTTGATTAGGCAGGCCTACGCAGAGGCGGCTATAAGCGGAGCGCAGGCTACTGATGACGCCTCGCTGGTGGAGCTGCTCGGAAAACCGGTAAAGACGGTTGAAGGCGAAGCAGCCAACCTGAAGATCA
>CAYGHB010000017.1:0-11587 GCA_964349375.1 uncultured Syntrophomonadaceae bacterium
ATAGTCAGGCATTTTTATCAATTTTACTGCCTCCCCCGTTAACTGAATGTGATGCTGCTCCGTCATGCTGCTGCACCGCCTGGTGATAGTCAACCCAAGTGTTGATGTTGATAAAAGAGCGCTGTTCCGGATCAAACTTTTCTATCTCTGCTCGACCAAGGTAGTATGCGTTAATCTTCGCGTAAAAATCAATAATTTTATAACTGCCAAGCTCAATCTGCTTTTCGATAACCCCGATGCAACGGCGGCTGTAATAGGCGTGCAACGGCTGGTAATAACTGCCGATTTGCGGCACAACAACATCATACCCGGAAGTAAATCCCTCCATATAGTCAATCAAATCAAGATTGAGATAGGGCATGTCACAGGCTACCACGAACTGATAAGGCAAATCGGAGACGCTGAGACCGGCATGAATGCCGCGCAAGGGACTCTTAACCTGATCGGCAATTAAATCCCCGGTAATCTTAACCGGGAGTCCCCTATAAAGTTCCGGACGATCAGTTACCAGGGTTATCCGGTTAAATAACTTTTCCAGCTTCTGCACCATCCGCTCGATCAAACTCAGACCTTCAAAATTGAGCAGTGCTTTCGGCTGCCCAAGGCGTTTGCTGTCACCCCCGGCTAAAATAATAACGCCTTTATCGGCTCGATTACCAGTATCGACTGCTTTCAAGCAAACCCTCCCGGCTAAATGTTATTGTGTCATCATTTTCAGGCGCTTTTTCTCGCTGATCAGCACCATGATAATCCCGACCTCATAGAGTAAAAGTAGCGGCAGAGCCATCGCCACCTGGGAGATTATATCTGGCGGTGTAATAATAGCAGATAAAACCAGCATCACCAGCAAGGCAATTTTGCGATTTCTTTTCAAAAAACCTGAGGTTAAAAGCCCCAGCTTACCGAGGGCCCAGGATAACAGCGGCAGCTGAAAGACCAGGCCAAACCCCAGGTGAAAGGAAAAAACAAAAGAAATGTACTCGCTTACTGTAAAGCGTGGTACCAGTTGATCTGCAGCGTACTGCAGGAAAAAATTTAAGGCCATCGGGAAAACCACATAGTAGGCAAATAATACTCCGCCGCCAAACAGAACTAACGTTCCAGCCAGAACGAGAAGAAAAAAGATTTTCTCCGATTTGGTCAGACCGGGAAAAATGAAAGCCAGTACTTCATAGATTATTACCGGTGAGGCAAGGACCAGGCCGCTGATCAGGGACAGTCTTAAGTTCGACATAAAAGCCTCGGGTGGCGAAAGAAAGATTAACTGCAAGCCATCAAGAGGTCCGGTTAAGATGCCGCGAATTAAGGTAATATTAGAAAAGCAGATAATGGCAGCAACAAGCAAAGCGCCTGCTGAAATAAACAGGCGCAGGCGCAATTCTGCAAGATGTTCAAGAACGGGCATTGTGCCGTCTTTGTAATTACTCACCTTTTTCTGTAAACCTCCCGGCATTCCAAGCGCTGCCATCAAAACTATCCCGCCCTGAGGGTTTCAAGGCAGATTGAGCAGTTTTACTTTTTAGGCTCGGAATTTTGGCCGGCCGACTCATCAGAACCGGAAGCGCCCTTCAGCCCTTCTTTCAGTTCAACCACACTTTTACCGATCGCTTTCGCAAGCTCGGGCAGTTTGGATGAGCCAAAAATCAAGAGGATAATCGCCAGAATAGCGACAATCTCCCAAGGTCCGATTTTTCCAAACATCGATAGTCCTCCTCAATCAAGAATCAATTGTATTATTTATACCACTTCTTAATTCTAACACATTAAAGGTCTTAGGGTTAACAGGCAAAAAAGGGCATCCCTTCTACCTGCAGCCGCGGTGACACCATCCTACAGTATTAGCTTTTTTTTTCACTGTCACTGTCTTCAAGCGAGATTTTATCCTTTAACTCGCTGGTTGCTTTACGGAACTCTCTTAGTCCATTGCCGATCGAACGCCCGAGTTCCGGCAGCTTAGCCGGCCCAAAGACTATAAGTGCAACTGCCAAAATTAAGAGGATCTCCCACAGGCCGATTTTTCCGCCAATCAATTGCTTCACCCCCGGGCGCAGCCCAAACATCACTAACTACTTACGGCTCACCGCTAGCTATTATAGCGCAAAGCAAGACAAAATACGATCCATATTTTTGACCACTATACTGGCGGGTACTGATCCTTGCCGGACAAACCGACGGCTGTGAAAAAGAGCGGCGCCAGCAGGGTTACCCAGATCCCGCCCAGGGCATAGCGGATAAACCCAAGCGGTTTAATCGCCGAGGGCAGCAACCCGCCAAGGCCGACAATAATGCCAAATAACACAGCCAAGCCAACAACCACCTTGATGATCTGCGCCAGCGGCGGCGCTTTGACCGTCGATTTTATTTTTTCTTTTTCCAGGACATAACCGAAAGAAGCCCCGGCCAGATAGCCAAGCACTTTTGGGGGATCGGCTCCCGGCAGCACCAGGAGCAGCAGAACCGGGATGATTAGCGATGCTGCCAGCAGAAAAGGCACAGAAAACTTCTCAAGCAACCCTTTTTCATAAAGCAGAGCGCTCAACCACAGAAAAAGCAGTAAAAAGGGGATCCCTAAGGCCAGGCCACCAAGAATATCGCCTAAAAAATGATAACCGAGAACCATGCGTGAAAAACCGATCAGGACCACCGCTAGAGCAGCCCAGATCCAGTAACCTCTCTTCTTCAGGCGCGCGGCCAGGTAAGACCAGACAGTTACAGCCGTAAGCGTATGTCCACTCGGGAAAGCATAGCTCCCGGGTGGATGAACAACTCCTTCAATTGCCGGGCGCTCTAGAAGTGTCAGGTCTTTGATCAGGTTGCTGTAGACGGCCGAAGAGAGCAGCATAAATGCGCCCCAGTAGCCTAAGTTTTTACTGACACACCAGATTATTACGCTGAAAAAGATCATGAAAAACTGGTCGTCCCCGATAAACGTAATTACCCTGAAGAATATTTCAACCGGCAAGCTGCGCCACTGCTGCAGAGCGGCAATCAGCTCCAAACTCCTGGTCTGCGGCCAGGCCATGATTAAAATCAGGGCGGCAATCGCTGCAATCGCCAGCAGGATTTCGATCCACAGCTTCTCGTGCTTCGGGTTATCGGAGAAAAAAGGTCTTATTAAGGCCGGTAACTCCATCGCTAAAAACCCCTTTCAAGATATAAGAAATTTTATAGACTTAGGTCACCCAACTAATCTTCTTCGATCTCGTCGAGCAAAGCTTTTGCCTGCTCATAGAGCGCCCCGGGCACCATTAGGGTTACTTCGTATGCCAGTCCACCGATAACCCGCATCGCACCTGTATAAGGGCTGCTGTCTTCCCTGCGAACCGGGATACCGTGCTCTGCCATCAGACCGCCGATGATCGCGGCCTCCAGATCGCTTTCTGCTTCAATCAGCACCACCCATTCGTCATACATAAAAGCTGTGCACCCCTCACCAGTCAAAATTCAGTTGGTTTTAATTATTCTGCCTGACTTAACCTTAATCCTGCCTTCGCCTTTTCCATTAGGGCTCTAAATATTAAATATTGATTACGGTCACCATAAGGCAAGAAATTCTCTTTACAAAAGTGCTACAAATAATTGATATAGAGGCATAACTTAACCGTTAGGATTCAGATTTGATCTGAAAACCTCTTGGCCTTATATGAAAGCAGATTGACGGAGGTGATGCCCGGAAGGGTAGCTACAGCTGTTTGAAAGGTTTCATAAAATCAAGGGGGTTTAGTAAATGAAAAAGTTACATGTATTACTGCTGGTATTCTTCTTCACCGCTCTGCTTTTCAGCGGCTGCACCACTGACAGTGGTACCGGCGAGACAGACGGCACCGCGCCCGGCGAAGAAATGGTTCTAACCTACAATGTCAGCACAGAGCCGGAAACGATGGACGTTCATTTATCCACTGGCGTTCCCGAAGCGACAATCATGTTGCAGATTTACGAGGGTTTGACTCGCCTGAACAATGACAGTCTACCTGAACTGGCTCTGGCAGAATCGGTTGACATCAGTGAAGATAATCTGGTTTACACCTTCCACCTGCGCGATGGCCTGGTTTGAGCCAATGGCGATCCACTTACAGCTGAAGACTTCGTCTTCTCCTGGAAGCGTGCTCTCGATCCTGAACTGGCTGCTGACTATGCCTACATGCTTTACCCGATTAAAAACGCTGAAGCTTATAACTCTGGAGAAGCAAGCGCCGATGACCTGATGGTTGAAGCACTTGACGAAAAAACTCTCCAGGTAACCCTGGAATCGCCAACACCCTATTTTCTCTCCCTGGTTGCTTTTAAAACCTACTATCCACTCCATCCCGGCACTGTTTCGGCAGATTCCGAAGGCTGGCATTTAAGCGCCGACACGATTGTCGGTAACGGTCCCTTTAAAATCGCCAGCTGGGTCCCCGGTCAGATGGATTTCATCCCCAACGAAAATTACTGGGATAGCGATGCGGTAATTCTCGATCGCCTGGTCTTCACCATGATCGAAAACGAGAGCACCGAACTGACCATGTTCGAGACAGGTGAAATTGACGTTACTTACACTGTTCCGGGTCCCGAAATTCCACGTCTTCAGGAAACAGGTGAGCTTTATATCTTTCCCTACTTTGGCACCTATTACTACATTTTTCAGGTTGAAAAACCACCACTTGACGACATCAATGTCCGCAAAGCTCTAACACTGGCTATTGATCGTCAGGCACTGGTTGAAAGTGTGACACAGGGCGGACAGCTGCCAGCGTACGCATTTGTGCCAAACGGCATTCCTGAAGCTGACGGCAGTGACTTCCGTGACAACGGCGGAGACTTTTTTGCTTATGACGTTGAAGAAGCCCGGCGATTACTGGCAGAAGCCGGTTACCCGGATGGAGTTGGATTCCCAAGCGTTGAGATTCTCTACAATACATCTGAGATGCATAAACTAATTGCTGAAGCAATTCAGGAAATGTGGAAGCAAAACTTAGGCATCGAGAACGTAACCCTGACCAATCAGGAATGGGGCGTTTACCTGAACACCCGCGATGAAGGCGACTTTATGATCGCCCGCGCCGGATGGATCGGCGACTACCTTGACCCAAACACCTTCCTCGACATGTGGACCACCGGTAACGGCAACAACAATAGCAGGTGGAGCAATGCAGATTACGACCGGCTGGTTGCCGAAGCCAGGATGATGGACGACGAAGTAGCGCGCATGGAAGTTATGCATCAGCTGGAAGCAATTCTGATGGATGAAATGCCAATTGCGCCGATCTATTACTACACTCAGCCAATGATGATCAAGAACTATGTAAAAGGTTACTCAAAGGCTGCAGTAGGCGGTTTGGATTTCAAGAGCGCTTATATTGAAAAATAGAAAGCTTGTTCCATTCGGCCCGCTTTAAATAGTAAGAAAAAGAGGTATGCCGGGATCATGGTGATGCTCTTTGGCATACCTCTTGCTTTCTGAATGGAGGTACAGCAAAAGGTGATCGTTTACCTATTTAAAAGATTCATGTCAGCGGTTTTCGCTATTTGGGTGGTCATTACAGTGACCTTCATCTTTATGCATGTCATTCCCGGTGGCCCTTTTCAAACCGAAAAAGCGATTCCAGCAGCAATTAAGGCAAATATCGAAGCCCGCTACAAGCTTGATCAACCGCTCCACCTGCAGTATGTTGATTATCTGAGCAATGTTATCAGGGGAGATTTAGGACCCTCGTTCAAATACCGTGGACAAACCGTAAACGGGATTATTGCAGAAAGATTTCCCGTCTCTTTCCAGTTGGGATTGCTGACATTTTCAATCGCCATTATTGTCGGAGTTGGCGCTGGGATTGTCGCCTCTCTCTACCAGGGGCGTTTACCCGATTACATAACCATGTTTTTTAGCACTATCGGCATTTCTGTGCCCAGCTTTATCCTCGGTACTTTATTAATGTATTTTCTCGCCTTTAAATGGGGGCTTCTGCCCGCCGCCATGTGGGGCACGCCTAAGCACATGATCATGCCTGCCATCGCTTTAGCCGGTCTGCCAACTGCCTTTATCGCCCGCCTGACTCGCTCAAGCATGCTGGATGTTTTAAACCAGGATTACATGCGGACCGCCCTGGCCAAGGGCCTGCCACGTTGGCGGATCATCTGGATTCACGCTGTAAAAAATGCTATTATCCCGGTAATTACCTATGCTGGCCCACTGCTGGCCTATGTACTGACCGGTAGTTTTATTGTTGAAAATATCTTCGCCATACCCGGGCTTGGTAAACACTTTGTTACCAGTATCTACAACCGAGACTATACAGTAATTTTAGGCCTGACGATATTCTACAGTATTATTCTAATCGGCCTGAACATGCTCGTTGACTTGGCTTATACCCTGGTCGACCCCCGGATAAAACTGATCGGCAGGGAGGAGTAGGATATGCAGATTTCAACCGAACTTTTTGCCCCTATGAAAGAAAAACCAAGCCACCAGGAGCTGATCAGGCCAAGCATTACTTATTGGCAGGATGCCTGGCGCCGTTTGAAGGCTAACCCGGTCGCCATGGTCAGTCTGGTTTTTATTATTCTGCTACTGCTTTTCGCTATTTTCGGGCCTTATTTTTCAGCACATTCTTACTCAGACCAGGATTTTAACCGCCGCAACGAAGGCTCCAGTATGGAGCATCCCTTTGGCACCGATTCACTCGGCCGTGATCAGTTGGTAAGAGTAATGCATGGTGCCCGTATTTCTCTGGCAGTAGGCTTTGTTGCTGCCATTACCACTTTCTTCATCGGGGTAATCTACGGCGGCATTGCCGGTTATATCGGTGGAAGAGTGGATAATATTATGATGCGCATTGTAGATATTATGTACAGCATCCCTTTTCTGCTCTGGGTGATCATGCTGATGGTTGTGTTCAGGGAGCTCTTCCCTACCACCGGAGGCGGAGCAGGCCTGTACAGTATCTTCCTCGCCCTGGGGCTCGTCTTCTGGCTACCGATGGCCCGTATCGTGCGCGGCCAGATCTTAAGCCTTAAAGAGCAGGAATTTATCCTTGCCGCGCAAACTATCGGCGCCCCGCGGTGGAAAATATTATTCAGACACTTAATTCCCAATGCTATGGGGCCGATTATCGTAACTGCAACACTGGCCGTTCCGGAAGCTATTTTCACCGAAGCCTTCTTAAGCTTTATCGGGCTGGGGGTTTCAGCCCCGCGGGCCAGCTGGGGAATGCTCAGCTCGGATGCCCTGACATCGCTGAAATCTTTTCCCCATTTGCTGCTTTTTCCGGCGCTGGCCATCTGCCTTACGCTGCTGGCCTTCAACTTTTTAGGAGACGGACTGCGCGATGCCCTTGATCCGCGCATGCGCAAATAGGAGGGTCTGCTGATGGGGACTAAACTACTTACTGTTGAAAATCTGCATGTTCAATTTAAAACCTATGCCGGCATCGTTGAAGCGGTGCGCGGGGTAAGCTTTGAGCTGGAAACCGGAGGAGTCCTTGCCATTGTTGGCGAATCCGGCTGCGGCAAAAGTGTCACTGCCCAGTCAATTATGCGCCTCATACCCGAACCGCCGGGAAAAATTACTGCCGGTTCAATTATCTTTGATGGTGTTGAAATGCTGAAACAGACTGAGCGCAAAATGAGATCGATCCGGGGCAACCAGATCAGCATGGTCTTCCAGGATCCGATGACATCTTTAAATCCGGTCCTCAATGTGCGCACCCAGATCAACGAATGTCTGCGTCAGCATCAGAAAATGAGCAAGAATGAAGCTGATCGCCGGGCTCTAGAACTCTTAAGGCTGGTCGGTATCCCGGCCCCGGAAGCACGCCTGAAGCAATACCCGCATGAGTTAAGTGGCGGTTTGAGACAACGGGTAATGATTGCTATGGCCTTAGCCTGCAACCCGGAGCTGCTAATAGCCGATGAACCGACAACGGCTTTAGATGTGACCATCCAGGCTCAGATCCTGGAGTTGCTTAAAAGCATAAAAAACAAACTGCAAATGTCTCTGATTCTGATTACTCATGATTTGGGGGTAGTGGCCGGTTTAGCCGATCGGGTGCTGGTTATGTATGCCGGGCAAGTTGTTGAAACCGGTACAGTCGACCAGGTTTTAAAAAGCCCCTCTCACCCTTACACCTGGGGCCTCTTGCGCTCACTGCCGCGGGTTGACATGCTCAAAAAACAAAAGCTGCAGCCCATCTGGGGGCAGCCTCCCGACCTGCTGCAGCAATTTGCATGCTGCCCTTTCATGCCCCGGTGCGACTTTGCAATGGAAATCTGCGCCCGGGAAATACCTGAACCATTTGGGGCGAACGAGGTTCGCTGTTGGTTGGAACATCCGCAGGCTCCACCAATAATGCGTGACCCGGAGGAGGCGAAGACCCGATGAATCTCACCTTGGAATTGAAAGTTAAGCCGATAGTTGAAGCACGAGATTTAAAAAAACATTTTGTTAAAACCTCCGGACTGATCAGCAAACAGTTGACCGTCAAAGCCGTTGACGGAGTATCCTTTTACATCATGCCAGGCGAAACATTAGGGCTGGTAGGTGAAAGCGGGTGTGGAAAAACCACGGTTGGCAGAACTTTAGTCGGACTATACAAACCAACAAGCGGCCATGTCTTTTACAAAGATGAAGATCTCTTTAAAACAGGTAAAATTGATAAGGCTCTTTACCGGCGCCAGATGCAGATGATTTTCCAGGATCCTTACTCTTCACTAAATCCGCGGATGACTGTCGGCGATATTGTGGGAGAACCGATCGATATCCACCGGCTGGCGGAGAACTGCAAGGAGAGAACCGACCGGGTTCAACAACTGCTGGAACTTGTTGGTTTAAACCCTGAACATGTAAACCGCTACCCCCACGAGTTTAGCGGTGGCCAAAGGCAGCGGATCGGGATTGCCAGGGCGCTTGCCGTTGAGCCGGAGTTGATCGTTTGCGATGAACCGATATCGGCAGTCGATGTATCTATCCAGGCTCAGATCGTCAACATGCTTGAAGAGCTGCAGGAAGAACTGGGACTGACTTACCTGGTCATCGCCCATGACCTGTCAATGATCCGCTATATTTCAGACCGTGTAGCAGTGATGTACTTAGGGAAAATTGTTGAGATGATTTCCAGCGATAATCTCTATACCCGCCCGCAACATCCATATACTAAAGCCCTGATCTCTGCCGTGCCGATTGCCGATCCGGTTGTTGAGCGCGAACGAAAAAGGATCATTCTCGAAGGAGACGTCCCCAGCCCGATCAACCCTCCCGATGGCTGTTACTTTCACACGCGCTGCAGCAGGGTTTTGCCGATCTGCCGGGAAATTGAACCGGGAGAAACCGAAACAGGCCCGAATCAGTGGGTGGCCTGTCACAACCCGGGATAAAAAAACTTTTAGCTGACAGAGGTTAAAGCGGCTGATGCTGATCGATCTGGAAACAATAAAAGAAAGCGGGCGTTTACTGCAGATTGATCAGGTTGGCATCACGACCGCTGAACCGCTCGCATCAATGCGCGAAGCCCTGGATAGAAGAATCCGGGAAGGTCGCTTAACTCCTTTTGAAGAAAAAAACCCCGCCCTTCGGCTCACCCCGGACCACCTGCTGAACGGTTGTCGCACAATTATTACTCTGGCTGTTCCCTACAACCGGCCCGCCCCGGCTGCCCCATTTGATCAGGAAGGACCAAAAGGCCAGGTATCCAGCTGTGCCCGATCAGTTGACTATCATTTGATTGTTGAAAAAAAGGCGGCAAAGCTGGTGGAAAAGATCGAAGCTATAACTAAAAAATCTATCAGGCAAAAGATTTTAACTGATCGAAGCCCCCTGCTCGAAAGAGAACTTGCTCGCCATAGCGGCCTCGGTCTGATCGGTGAAAACTGCACCCTGATTAATCCTCTTTACGGTTCATATGTCGCCTTAGGGACAATCTTGCTCGATCTCGCCATCGAACCGGATCAGCCGAACGAAGAAATTTGCCTTAAATGCGGCAGATGCCGGGAAGCCTGCCCCACAGGGGCGTTGACCGAACCTTATATTATCGACCCCTACCGCTGCCTCTCCTATTTAAGCCAGGCTTCCGGGCTATTCCCCGCTAATCTGCGAACCCACCTGGGCAACAAGCTTTATGGTTGTGACATCTGCCAGGAGGTCTGTCCGCTCAATCAAGAGGTGGCCGCTTCGCCACTTGCGGAGTTTGGTGCTGTTCATTTCCCCGCTGAACCAGATCTGCCAGCCCTGCTAACGATGACGCGGAAGGAATTTGATACAACAATCAGGCTGACAGCGGCTGGCTGGAGGGGCAAAACGACCCTGCAGAGAAATGCGGTAATCGCTCTCGGCAACTGTAAAAACCAGGATGTAGTAAAACCGCTAGCCAGGATCCTGGAAAACGATGCTCGCCCACTGATCAGGCTTCACGCTGCCTGGGCGCTGGGGCAGCTCGGAGGGCAGCCGGCCGAGTTTGCGCTTGGCAAATCGGCGGAAAGAGACCCGAAAGAAGCAGTCCGCTTAGAGGCGCTTGCGGCCCTCAGAAAGAATAGCTGAGGAACTAGAAGAATAATCATTAACCGCTATCAGGAAGATCACCTTTACTTAATGGGAGTTGCCCACAAACAGCAATACATTAGCAGGTAATGCTACTTTTTAAGACCTGAGAGAATCGTGCCTACGGCAATGGCGATCACGGCCAGAGCGCCGAAAGACGCCGGCAGGGCAACCCGGATAAACTGACCGCCCTGCTGCATGGCCCAGCGCTGTGCTTCGTTGACCAAACCGTGTTCAAACACCACTGGAAGACTCAGAAAAAGAAGGAGGGCGGCCAGGATCACCGGCAGCAACCTGAACCGTCCTAAATCGGTGGAGCTTTCTAAGCCGAGGAAATCAGAAAAGAAGGTGGAAAGCTGACCGCTCTGTAAATCGTAGATCGCTGCAATTAAAATAATAAACCCGAGCAGTAGAATCAGCAGGTGGCTCATCCCATAGTAGCTTAGCACCAATAACACAATCAGCCAGGTAGCCAAATCAACAGCGATAAACAAAGCAATGGTTCTTGGTTTCATGCCCGGCAGGTTAAACCACCGCCTTCTTATATTTCATGCAGGCAGGAATATTGCCCAGTTAAGCTAATAAAGTTATTATACTAAAAAAGTGATCTCAAGGGGGCCTTTAACGATGAACAACTCCTTTCGCCTGGCGGTAATCAGGGGTATTCCGGTAGAAATACATTTTAGCTGGCTGTTGATCTTTTTCCTTTTCAGCTTAACCCTGGCCCAGGGCTATTTCCCCACTGTAGTTGCCAATCAGACATCAACCGTCTACTGGACAGCCGGTGTCATAACCACACTGGTTCTCTTTACTTCCGTATTATTGCATGAATTCGGCCATTCACTGGTAGCGATCCGGGAAGGGATTCCGATCAAAAAAATCACCCTCTTTATCTTTGGCGGGGTGGCTCAGATGGAAGCCGAACCGACCAACCCTGCAACCGAGCTTAGGATTACCGCCGCAGGCCCGCTGACCAGCCTGCTGATCGCTTTGATCTTTGGCGCCGTCTATTACCTGACCCTCGCTCCCGGCCTGATTATCAGCGAGTCGATCTTTTTTGTCGCCCGCCTGAACCTGATC
>CAYGHB010000017.1:11687-14534 GCA_964349375.1 uncultured Syntrophomonadaceae bacterium
TCCCGGCCTGATTATCAGCGAGTCGATCTTTTTTGTCGCCCGCCTGAACCTGATCATGGCCGTCTTCAACCTAATCCCGGCCTTTCCCCTTGACGGGGGCCGAATTTTTCGCTCGATCGTCTGGCTGTTCGGTAAAAATATGCTTAAAGCAACCAGGATCGCCGTCGGCCTGGGCACAGCTCTATCCTTTTTGGCCATGGGTCTTGGTTTTGTGATGATCTTTGTCCAGGGAGATCTGTGGGGCCTCTGGCTAATCTTTCTCGGCTGGATGATCAACCAGGCTGGGCAATCGAGCTACTCGCAGCTGGTCTTTAAAGAAACTTTTTCGGGTATGAAAGTAGCGGAGCTGATGAGCACCGACCTGGTAACCGTTTCACCGGACGATACCTTAGAAGAGCTGGCTGAGTGCTTCCTCCACTATAAATACGGCGCTTTTCCGGTGGTTTACGGATCAACCACGCACGGCCTGGTATCGCTGCAGAATATGAAAGAGTACCCCCGCGAAAAATGGTCCGAGACCAGGGTCTCCCGGGTGCTGACCCCCCTGAAAGATGCGATGGTCCTCGATCCGAACAGCGATGCCGCGGAAGTGATGATGAAAATGGCCGCCCAAAACACCGGGCGGGCCCTGGTCATGAAAAACGGCGACTTAGTCGGCCTGCTCAGCCGCACCGATATGATGCGCTTCATGCAGATGCACATGGTTCTGCGGGAAGAGTAACTCCTACTACCCCCTTATTATTGATACGGGGTTGTAAACAACATTTTTGGATAGTAAAAACTCTCTGCTTAAGACAACGTCAATATCCTGGCTTAATTCTTAGGTTTCTCCAGTGGCACGCCCTTTTGGCAGAGAGGGCAATCGTCCGGGTTATATGAGGGCAGATCCATCGAGAGCAGGGCATGGACGGGCTGATCAAAATCAACCAGACCTGCTGAACGATCAACAATTATTGATACCCCAACCGGTACGGCCTGCAGCCCGAGCAGCAGGTTGATCACTTTTTGCACTGAACCGCCGGTAGTAACCGCATCTTCAACCACCAGGACTTTTTCACCCGGTTCGATTTTAAAGCCGCGCCTGAGGATCATTTTCCCTTCAAACGGTTCGGCAAAAAGCGCTCTTGCCCCGAGTGCACGCGCTATTTCATAGGCAATAACCACACCGCCCATGGCCGGACCAATAACCGTTTTAATGTCATGAGTCTTAAACGGTTCTGCCATCAGGGCAGCAATTTCAGCTGTATATTTCGGGTATTGAAGGAGTTGCGAGCACTGCAAAAAGCAGCTGCTGTGCCGGCCCGAGGTTAATAAAAAGTGCCCATTTATAAGGACTCCTGTTTTTTCAAGCAGCTCGGTTACAGCTTCGCGCTTCATCGCTCAACCCCCATTTCTGCGATAATCCTACCGGCAGCCACAAAAGGATCCGCGGCCCCGGTAATCGGGCGGCCCACTACCAGGTAATCGCCACCGACGGCAACAACATCAGCGGGAGTTGCAACCCGCCGCTGATCGTTTTTTTCTGCGCCCTCAAACCTGACTCCGGGGGTAACAGTAAGAAAAGATTTAGAAACTGCCGCTTTGACAGCGGCAATTTCTAAGGGGGAGCAAACTACCCCGTCGAAGCCGCACTGCGCGGCTAACCGGGCCAACAGTATAACATTTTCTGTGGTGCTGCCTGATAAGCCCGTTTCGGACAGGTCAGGATCACCAATGCTGGTTAACAAAGTAACAGCAATCAACAGCGGCCTTTGTTGCAGGCCTTCAACCGCATTACGGGCTGCCAGCAACATAGCCTTACCTCCTGAAGCGTGCAGGTTAAGCATCCAGACACCAAGCGAAGCTGCCTCTCTAACCGCAGCGGCGGCAGTATTCGGTATATCGTGAAATTTAAGATCAAGAAACAGGCGGTAGCGGGAGGCCAGCTCAGCAACCAGCGCTGGTCCGCCGGCCATAAAAAGCCCCAGGCCTACTTTAAAGCCCACCCCAAGGGGACTAAGCTCTTCAGCTAGGATTCTGGCCCGGGGCGGATCAGCCAAATCAAGAGCTACAATCAGGCGCTTAGCATTACTGTTCACCAAAATCATCTCCTTTATGCGCGATACCTTCCAGATTCCCGAGAGCGGCGATATCGTGCTCAAGCATATAGTCTGCAAGGCCCTGGTAGATCTCATCCGGCAGTTCGGGATTATTGAAAAGAGCGGTGCCCACGGCCACCGCCCGGGCGCCGGCCATAATAAACTGCAGCGCGTCACGAGCTGATGAAATGCCACCCATGCCAACCAGGGGAATTTTTACCGCTTCAGCAGCTTGCCAGACCATCTTCAGCGCTACCGGTATAATTGCCCGGCCGGAAAGCCCGCCAAAGGTATTCCCCAAAAGCGGCCGCCTGGTCTCGATATCGATCAGCATCCCCGCCAGGGTGTTGATTAAGGATAGAGCATCTGCTCCGGCTGCTTCGGCCGCCCTGGCTAAAACAGTAATGTCAGTCACGTTGGGTGAGAGCTTGACCAGAAGGGGTAAGTTTGTTTGCCGACGGACGGCACTGACCAAGTGATAAGTTTGATCGGGATCGGTGCCAAAGGCCATCCCGCCGGCTTTAATATTCGGACATGATATATTTATTTCAAGCCCATCCACTCCTTCTTGCCCATTTAGACCGCCAGCAACCCGTGCATATTCTTCAACTGTGCGGCCGACAATATTAACAATGATTCGCGTCCCGGTATTTTTAAGCTGCGGCAAGTCCTGCTCAAGAAAATGTTTTAAACCCGGGTTTTGCAGGCCGATCGCGTTGAGCATCCCGGAAGCGGTTTCAGCCAGACGGGGCGGCGGATTACCGGGCCA
>CAYGHB010000018.1:0-14239 GCA_964349375.1 uncultured Syntrophomonadaceae bacterium
CAACAGAATTGCCCGATCCGGCTCCCTTAATCCCAAGCCATCAAGAATCTGACTGACGGTAAGGGATGTTTGGCGGTTTTTCCTCAGCAATACTTCGATCTCGTTGCGCAGTTGATTGGCGCTGCTTCTTTTTATCACGGGTTTAGTTTAAGCTCCTTTAGCTGCTTTCATGAAGCAGCAAGCGGTTGACAAAGACAAACAACAGTGATAGCCTGCAAACTCCGCTGAAACAGCAAAATAATCCGATTTTTCTTCTATAATTATAATGTTTTTTAGGACAAATTAAAAGGCAGGGGCTTTTTTCACCCCTGCCTTGTTTTTCGGTTCTTTTTCCGATCGGTTAGTTAATGACCACAAGGGCAATGGTAAAGAGCATAAAGGCTACTGCCAGGAAAGTAGTTACCCGTCCCAGTTTCTCATCAAGCCCTTTTTTCTTTCCAACCAGTGACTGTGCCCCTCCGGCAATAGCCCCCAGACCAGCGCTGCGACCGGATTGCAGCAACACCGTGGCGATCAGGGCCACGCATAAAACCAGGTAAATAATAGTTAATACTGTTCCGAGCATCAATCATTACCTCCAGTAACTCTTAAGTCTAAACCAAGCAAACGTTATTTTAACACATTAAGAAGAACTTGACAAATTATTTCTGCCCGTGTGTGTTTGCCTGAGCCCGCTAGAGCCGGTCAAAAATCTTGCCGGCATAGAGCGCCGCTGCTCCCAACTCTTCTTCAATCCGCAACAGCTGATTATACTTTGCTACTCGATCGATGCGTGAGGGAGCGCCGGTTTTAATCATCCCCGTTGTGGTTGCCACGGCGAGATCGGCGATAAAGCTGTCATCCGTCTCCCCGGAGCGGTGAGAAATCATGCAGCTGTATCCTTCCCGGCGGGCCAGGGCCATCGTATCTAAAGTTTCGCTTAAAGATCCGATCTGGTTGAGTTTAATCAGAATGGCATTAGCAGTGGCGCTGTCGATCCCCCGCTGCAACCTTTCAGGGCAGGTTACAAAGAGATCATCGCCAATCAGCTTTATTTTTGCACCCAGAGATTTTGTATGCAGCTGCCAACCCTCCCAGTCTTCTTCGTCCAGGCCGTCTTCAATGCTGATCAGCGGGTATTGCTCAACCAGCTTTCCGTAATAGCTGTTCAGGGCTGCGGCATCATAACGGTTACCTTCCAGATGATAAAAACCGTCTTTGTAAAACTCACTGGCGGCAACATCAAGAGCAAGGCTCACTTCATCCTCTAACCGGTAACCGGCTGCCCCGATCGCCTCAATGATCAGTTCAATTGCTTCTTCGCTGGAACTTAAGTTTGGCGCGAAACCGCCTTCGTCTCCAACGTTGGTGTTCAGGCCCTTAGCCTGCAGAATCTTTTTCAGCCGGTGAAAGATCTCCGTTCCCATCTTCAAGGCATCGGAAAAGGAGGAGGCGCCATGTGGGACAATCATGAACTCCTGGATATCGATGTTATTGTCAGCATGGCTGCCACCGTTAAGGATATTCATAAAGGGCACGGGAAGCAGGGTGGCTCCCAGGCCGCCGATATAGCGATAAAGTGGCAGATCGAGCATTGCCGATGCTGCGCGGGCGGCAGCGAGCGATACTCCCAGGATAGCGTTGGCGCCGAGCCGTGATTTATTGGCTGTCCCATCAAGTTCGATCATAGCCAGATCCAGCTGCTGCTGTTTTAAGACGCTTATCCCGCAAACCGCCCGGGCAATATCTTCATTGACATGGCGCACGGCATTCAGCACTCCACGGCCAAGGTAGCGCTTTTCGTCTCCGTCTCTTAACTCCACTGCTTCAAAAGCCCCGGTCGAAGCCCCCGAAGGCACTGCTGCCCGGCCGCTCCACCCGCCTTCCAGCTTCAGGTCGACCTCCAGCGTGGGGTTCCCCCGTGAATCAAGAATCTCCCTGGCCCAAACCTCTTTAATCCGTTCTTCCATACTCCTACCTCCTCCGAGATCCGCAGTATCTAATCATGATAACCCCTGTTTCCCTCTAAGTACTCCCACTCAACTCTCTGCCAACATGCTAGTGCCGGTCATCGCCGACGGCTTATCCAGCCTGGCCAGCGCCAATACGGTCGGGGCCACATCGGCAAGGATGCCCCTGTCTCGCAGCGCTCGCTTCTCTTTGCCAACGAGCACAAAGGGCACCGGATTTGCGCTGTGCGCGGTCAGAGTCTCGCCTTCGCCGCCCTGCATCAGTTCGGCATTACCATGGTCGGCGGTAACTATCATCTCCCAGCCTTTTGCTAAAACCTGCTCTTCAATAAGGCCTAAACTGCTGTCAACGGCCTCAACTGCTTTAATTGCCGCCTCAATATCGCCGGTATGACCTACCATATCGGCGTTGGCAAAGTTGGCCACAATCAGGCGGTGATCATTTTGCATGATCGATCCGACAATCTTTCGGGTAACCTCCGGAGCGCTCATCTCCGGCTGCAGATCATAAGTGGCCACTTTCGGAGAGGGAACAAGGATCCGATCTTCCAGCGCAAAGGGTTCTTCCCGGCCACCACTGAAAAAAAAGGTAACATGGGCATACTTTTCTGTCTCGGCAATCCGCGCCTGGGCCAGACCATGCTCCGCATAAACCTCGCCCAGCGTCGAAGGAATATCTTCATTGGTATAAGCGATCGGCACCGTCCGGGTCCGGTCATACTCGGTCATCGTCACGCAGTACGGCAACGGTGGGTCTTCCCCGCGGTCAAAAAGCTCAAAATCATGATCGATAAAAACCTGGCTGAGCTGGCGCATCCGGTCAGGACGAAAGTTGAAAAAAATAATACAGTCTTCGCTGCCAATCACCGCCAGCGGCTGTCCGCCATCTCTTGTAATAACAGTCGGCTGGACAAATTCATCACCTTCACCCCGGCTGTAGGCCTCTTCCAGCGCCTCCAGCGCAGAGCCGGCTTTCAAGCCTTCACCCCTAACGTAGGCATCATAAACTTTTTTTACCCGGTCCCAGCGCTGATCCCGATCCATAGCATAGTAGCGGCCGCATACGGTGGCTAAACAGCCCCTGCCGCTTTCTTTACATTTTTGCTCCAATGTGCTTAATAGCGGTTTGGCCCCAAAAGGAAGAGTATCCCTTCCGTCTAAAATAGCATGGATAAAGAGGCGATCCACTTCTTGGCGGCGGGCCATCTCCAATAACCCGAGCAGGTGCTCATAATGGCTATGCACCCCGCCATCGGAAACAAGACCTACCAGATGCAGCGCCCCTGAGCCTTCCCTGGCCCGTTTCATCGCTTCCAGCAAGACAGCGTTACGGAAGAATTCCCCCGATTCGATGCATTTGCTGATCCTGGTCAGCTCCTGGTAGACAACCCGGCCTGCTCCCAGGTTAAGGTGCCCCACCTCGGAATTACCCATCTGACCCGGCGGCAGTCCAACCGCTTCTCCCGAAGCATCGAGCAGGGCCCAGGGGTACTGCCGGTAAAAGCGATCCATCTGCGGTGTGCGGGCCAGATCAATGGCATTGCCCGCACCGGGTGCGGCGTAACCCCAACCGTCAAGGATCAGCAAAAGTATACTTTTCAATGCAGGACTGCCTTCCTGGCTGCCTGGATTAAAGCGCTGAACGACTCGGCCTCCAGGCTGGCCCCGCCGACCAGGGCTCCTGATACGGAAGGCAGCGCCATGTAAGATCCGATATTCTCAGCCTTAACCGATCCGCCGTACTGCACCCTTAAGCCTTTCGCGCTATCTGCCCCGAATTTTTCAGCTGCCAGCCGGTACACCAGGGCGGCAGCATCTTCGGCATCATCAGCCGAAGCCGCTTTACCAGTGCCGATCGCCCAAACCGGCTCATAAGCAACAACCAAATTGATAAGATCCTTCGCTGTTAACCCTTCAAGGGCAGTAGTTAACTGTCTTTTTATGACCGCAGCAGTCTGGCCCTGCTCCCTTTCGCCTTCGGTTTCGCCGAGGCACAAAATCGGGTTTAGACCGGCAGCCAGAGCAGCTTTCACTTTCAGGTGCACCTGCTGATCTGTTTCACCCATTAGGTGGCGGCGCTCGGAGTGCCCGATAATCACATAACTGACCCCGTATTCAATGAGCATGGGAGCAGCAATTTCCCCTGTGAAGGCCCCCTGCTCTTCCCAGTGCATATTCTGGGCGCCAATTTCAATCACACTGTCCTCTAACCCTTTTGCCGCAGCCGCCAGAGAGGTAAAAGGCGGAGAGACCAGGACATCCACTCCATCAAAAAGGGTTTCATCACGGCGCAGCTCCTGACAAAAAGCAGCCGTTGCGGCTGCAGTTTTATGCATCTTCCAGTTTGCAGCGATAATCAGTTTCATAGTTCCCTCCAGCCAGTAATAAAACATGCTACCGCAACACGCCAATGCCCGGCAGTTCTTTGCCTTCCCAAAATTCCAAAGTTGCGCCGCCCCCGGTCGAAATAAAGCTGATCTGATCAGCCAGCCCAAGGGATTCAACTGCAGCCACCAAATCGCCGCCACCAATGACCGAGTAGGCCTTACCGGCGGCAATGGCCCTCACCACAGCAGCAGTTCCCTGTTCAAAAGGCGGGATTTCAAAGACTCCGAGTGGACCGTTCCAGACAACCATTCCGGCCTCTTTAATCACTGCCGCAAAAAGGTCCGCTGTCCGCGGGCCGATATCAACCGCCTTCCAATCCCCGCCAACCGCCTGCGGCTCCATGACTTCACTGGGACTACCCGCTTCAAGCTTGCGGGTAACCACTAGATCAATTGGTAAAAGCAGGCGGCAGCTACACTTTTCTGCCTCATCCAGCAGTTTAGAAGCGTTTTCAAGTTGCTCTTTTTCATAAAAAGAAGCTCCGAGGTTATGCCCCTTTGCGGCGAGAAAAGTATTAGCCATACCACCGCCGACCAGCAAAGTATCGGCCAGTTCTAAAAATCGGCTGACGACGCCAATTTTATCGGAAACCTTAGCCCCGCCCAGGATGGCCACCAGGGGGCGGCCCGGTTCTTCGAGACAGCGTGTGAGCTCTTCAATCTCCTTTTGCATCAGCAGGCCGGCATAGGCGGGGATATAATCGGCAACACCGGCCGTGGAGGCATGGGCGCGGTGAGCCGTCCCGAAAGCATCATTAACAAAAAGATCAAAAGGGGCCGCCAGCTCACGGGCAAAGTCTGGATCGTTTTTCTCCTCGCCCTTTGCGAAACGAACGTTCTCAAGCAGCAACAGTTCGCCTTCCGTCAGGGCTTCTACCGCCGCTGTTACTTCAGGTCCGGTAATCTGATCCAGTTTTTTAATCGGCCTACCCAGCAGCTCGCCCAGCCTCTTGGCCACCGGATCGAGTTTCAGCTCCGGCTGCGGTTCTCCTTTCGGCCGTCCCAGATGCGTAGTTAGGGCCAACCGGGCTCCACCCTCCAGCAGAAATCTGATCGTCGGCAGGGCGGCCCTGATCCGGGAGTCATCGCGAACAGTATCACCCTCCAGCGGCACGTTAAAATCAACCCTCATTAATACTTTCCGGCCTTTTACCGGAACCGTCTGTAAGCTCTCTTTTTTTAACAAACCCTTTCACCACCCGGCAGCTCAGGATCGACGACGCTTGTACGAAGCAGGGATTGTCATCTCTTCCCTGTACTTGGCGACAGTTCGTCTTGAAATACTAATACCCTTCTCCTGCAGTAGTTCCGCCAGGCACTGATCGCTGAGCGGGTGATCTGGCTCTTCCGCATTGATCAGCTCCTGCAGATATGTCTTGATACTGTGCGAGGAATAGTCTACCCCGCCGGCCCCGGCCAGGCCGCTGGAGAAGAAAAACTTCAGGGAGAAAAGACCCCTGGGGGTCTGGATATACTTATTAGCGGCGGCACGGCTCACTGTTGATTCGTGAACCCCGACATTGCCTGCTACCTCTTTTAATGTAAGTGGTCTGAGGTGCTTGATACCGAGCTCTAAAAAGGCTTCCTGAATCTGCACAATCTGCTGGGCCACTTTAAAGAGGGTCATCCTTCTTTGTTCAATACTGCGGATTAACCAGCAGGCTTTCTCGATTTTTTTCTTGATAAAGCTGGACAGCTGCTCATCTCCGGCATCATCTTTCAGGATCTGCTGGTATAAGGGGCTGATCGTCAACTGTGGGATACTGCTGTCGTTGGCTGTAACCACGTATTGGCCATCAATTTTTTCAACATTTATATCGGGCACAATGTAGCGCGTTTCCTCCCCCTCACCGAAGATGCTGCCCGGCTTCGGATTAAGGGTGCGGATAAAATCAACCGCCTCTCTTACCTCTTCCTCGGTACAGCCAAGACGTCCAGCCAGAAAACGATAACGGCTGTCAGCAGCGGCCGGCAGGTAGTTGGTTACGATTTCAACTACCAGAGACGGTGGCTCAGCCAGCCGCTCCAGCTGCAGCAAAAGGCATTCCCGGAGGTTGCGGCAACCGATCCCTGCCGGTTCGAGCCTTTGAATGATCTTTAAGGCCTCTTCCATCTCAGCAGGCTCGGCGCCGATCGCTTTGACCAGCTCTTCCAGCTCACCCTGGAGGTAACCGTTATGGTCAAGGTTTCCGGCCAGGTACGCGGCAAAGGCAAACTGCTGCGGTGAGAGATCGAGCATCCGGAGCTGACCGCAGAAATCCTCCTGCATGGAGCCGGTCAGGCCGGCACAGTTTTCCACGGGCGGTTGATGTTCTGCTGTTTCCCGTGAGCGAACCGGCGCATAATAAGTGCTGTCGAGATCCATCTCGCGAAAATACTCTTCCCAGGGCAGATCATCAGCGGTTCCGGCAGTTGCTGCTTCCTCTGTTTCCGGCGTTTCCATGCCTTCAGTCTCTTTCTCCCGCTCCTGATCTGGTTCGGGATTTTCCTGGACCTCAAGGACGGGATTTTCGAGAAGTTCCTGTTCAATATGTTCAATTAGTTCCAATGAAGAATATTGCAGAAGGGTAATGGCCAGCTTCAGCTCAGGAGTGATGATCAGCTTCTGGTTCTGTTCAAGCTTCAGATTGTAATCAATCTTCATTTGACCTGCTCCCGCATCATAGTGATCTTGAAATCTTAATTTATGTAAGTAACTCTTTTTTCGACAAAGATTGGGGTAATTCCTGCCTCTGTTTATTTGAATGGCATGATTTTTGCTTCTATCAGGAGGTTCCGGCTTTGCGAATAATCTTTTCCAACTGCCGGAAGCGGTGGCTGACGCCCGACTTTGTTACCGGGGGCTTTAACAGTTCGCCAAGCTCGGTGAAGGATGCTTCGGGGTATTTACGGCGCAAAAGGGCAATATCCCTCAGCGATGAGGAGAGGTTTTTCAGACCGATAGTGCGATCCAATTCGTCGATCAGGTCAAGCTGCTGCTGGGCTGAAGCAACCACTTTGCTTAAGTTGGCTGTTTCACAGTTTACCAGGCGGTTAACCCGGTTGCGCATGCTCTTGACTACTCGCTGGCTTTCAAGCTGCAGCAGGGCGCTGCCGGCACCGATAATTCTTAAGAAGTCGGCAATAGCTTCGGCATTTTTAAAGTAGAGATAGGCTGCGTCATTTCTGATTCTTAACAGCGGGGCGAGACTGAAAGACTGGAGCAGCTGCTGGTAAGCCCCGGCATCTTCAGGTCTGCCGCAGTTTATTTCGAGATGGTAACCTGAACGCCTGGAAACGGAAATACTGCCGCCGACCAGAAAGGCCCCCCTCAAAAAAGCCTTGCGGCAGCAGATTCGCTTTGGGGTAGCCGCATGACGTCGCGACAGGGTTAAAAAGTGGCCGACCTCTTTCAGATCAAGATAGATCAGCAGAGCGTCAACCTGCTCATCGCCGAAAACCTGGACCACGAACTGGCTCCTGCGCAGCCGCACCTCCTGCCGCTTATAAATCAGCGGCGTTTCAACCCCCGCCTTGCGTAACAGGTTAAAGAGGCGGCGGGCAACAGAGACATGATCGACCATGGCGCTCAGGCTGTATTGTTTCTGCCTGAAAGTGTAATAACCGCTTTTCAGCAAAATCGCTTTTAGTTCCCAGGAGCTGCAGCATTCCGGCCCACCTTCCAGCCTGACCAGCTCTTCCTTAACCTGCCTGGTTAAAGACAAGAGAATCCCCTCCCGGTTCCTATTTCCCGATATCGCGGTGCTCCACCGCAACATTGTAGCGGGAGCCCAGAAAACGCCCCAGATCTTCGGTGAGCACCACCGAGCGGTGCTTTCCGCCGGTACAGCCGATACTGATCACAAGGTTGGTTTTCCCTTCCTTGATATAGTAGGGAATTGAAAAATCCAGCAGGTCTTTGACCTTGTCAAAATAGCGTCCCGTCTCCGACCACTGCCAGACATACTCCCGGACCTGCAGATCTTCCCCCGTCAGTGGTTTTAGATCTTCCACATAGTGCGGGTTAGGTAAAAAGCGGACGTCAAAAACCAGGTCTGACTCCGACGGCAAGCCGTGCTTAAACCCGAAAGAAAGCAGATGAATCTGCAAATTCTTATCGCGCTGCCCGGGCTCGTAGATTTCAACTATTTTCGATTTAAGCTCCCACGGTTTGAGAGAGGTGGTATCGATCTCCCTGCTCGCCTTACCGCGCAGGCCGCTTAAAGCTTCCCGCTCCCTGCTAATCGCCTCCGGCAGGCCCAGCTCTCCTAAAGGATGCCGGCGGCGGGTCTCTTTGAAGCGGTGAATCAGGGTTTCATCCGAGGCAACTAAAAAGAGGATCTCATAATCCACATTGCGACCTTCAAGCTCCTGCAGGGCCTCAAATAGATCTTTAAAAAAAGCGGCTCCGCGCAGATCGCAGACCAGGGCCACCTTTTTGTTCTCCGATTGGATAAAAAGATCGGCAAACTTCGGGATCAGGGTGGGCGGCATATTATCTACACAGTAATAGCCGAGATCCTCAAAACAGTTAAGCGCGTGGCTTTTCCCGGCTCCAGAAAGCCCGGTTATCAAAACCATCCTGATCGCATCGCCTCTGTCCATGAGCTAATCCTCCCGTTTCAGAATGTAGTGCTCAATTATTTCAGCTACGCCGTCATCTTCGTTTGAAGCGGTCACCAGATCGGCGGCCGCTTTTACCTCCGGGCGGGCGTTGGCCACCGCCACTCCGAGCCCGGCAAAAGCAAGCATATCTATATCGTTTGGACCATCACCAATGGCGATCACCTGATCGGCCCTGATCCCCTGCTGCTCGATAAACCAGCTGAGCGTCTGGCCCTTGGTGGCAAGGCCGTCTGTTATTTCGAGAAAAAAAGGCCTGGACTGCAGGATGGACAGCCGATCAGCAAAATCCGCCCGCAGTTTTTCCTCGATATCTTCAAGCGTGCCATCCATGTGGATGATACTCATTTTAGTCGGGCAGCTGCCGTTTTCTTTTAAAAAGGCGCTGAGACTGCCGACCGGCTGCAGTTCAATGCCGGTCATAGACTGATAGTAACGGGACTGCTCGTTTTCTTCCCTGATAAAGAGCTGATCTTCGAGAAAAAGGGAGATGTGGTAATCGGTCTTTTCTGCTTCCTCCAGCACGGCAATGGCGATCTGGTTGGAAATCGGTCTGTGCAAAAGAGTTTCACGGCTGCGGGCTCTTTTAACCAGGGCACCGTGATAATTGATCAGGGGACAATCTTCATCGAAACCGAGTTCCTCCAGGTAGCCGACGCTGGTTTTAAACATCCTGCCGGTTACGATCAAAAACTGAACCCCCGCTTCAACGGCCCCGCGGATCGCCTTTTTGTTGCGGTCCGAAATGGCGGAGCTGCTGTTCAGCAGGGTATCGTCAAGATCGACGGCCAGCAAACGATAGTTCATGATCTTTTACACCTCAGTTCTACTATACCATATAGCGGCCGGCCGGTTTAGCCATAGCAGCGCTGAAACTCTTTTAGTCAAGTCTGGAGCGGCCTGCTGCATTTATTTTTTCCGCCAGAGCGCGGTTGATGCCCGGCACCCTGCTCAGTTCTTCGATGCCGGCCTGCCGCACCCGGTCGATGCTGCCAAAGGCTGCGAGCAGGGCCGCCCTTTTTGCCGGGCCGATCCCCGGGATATTCTCGAGACGCGAACGGATAGCGCTGCGGCTCTTCAGCGAGCGGTGGCCACTGACGGCAAAACGGTGCGCTTCGTTCCTGATCCGCTGCAGCAGTTTCAATGTAGTATTATCCGCGGGCAGCATTACCGGCAACGCCGAACCAGCCAGGTAGAGGCGGTCCGGATCCTTGGCCAGGGCCGCGATCGCCACCTCTGCCAGGGGGCTGCCGCACAGGGCTTCGGCCACCGCGCTTAACTGACCCTTGCCCCCATCGATCAGGAGCAGGTCGGGCAGTGTGCCCTTAGCGGCGCGTTCCGCCCGCCGCTGCAAAACCTCCGCCAGGGCAGCATAGTCATCACCCGGCGCCGCTTTCTTGATGTTAAAACGGCGATACTCCTCTTTAGCGGCCTCGCCGTTTCTGAAAACAACCATCGCCCCGACAGCGGCTCCACCGCGCAGGTGCGAAATATCGTAAGCTTCAATCCTTTCCAGAGGCCGATCGGTGCCGAGCAGACGCCCCAGTTCTGTAAGTGGCTCTTCCGTGCGGCGCGTTCTTAGCTCCGCCTCTTCTTCCAGCTTCAGAAGAGCGTTTTTCTCCGCCAGCCCAACCAGTTTGCGCAGGCTGCCCCGTTGGGGCGACCTCAGTTTAACCTTATAGCCTGCTTTTTCTCCCAGCCAGGCAGAAAGCAGCTCTGCCTCGGCAGGCTCAGCGCTGGACAAAATTTCCGCAGGCGGTTTATCAACCCGGCTGTAGTAGGATTTAATAAATGAGGCCAGGACCTCTTTATCTTCATGATCTTCGGCGCCGGTCAGGTTAAAATGCTTCTGGCTGAGCAGCTTACCGTCCCGGACCATGAAGAGGTGAACCGCCGCATCCTTTTCACGCCGGGCCAACGCCAGGATATCACGGTCCTGACTGCCTCCCGTGAGCAGCACCTTCTGCTGCTGCCCGGCTACCCGTTGCAGGGCCAGGTAGCGATCCCTGAGGGCTGCGGCCCTCTCAAATTGTTCCGCGGCGGCTGCTTTTTCCATCTCTTTTTTTAAGTCTTTTTCCAGCTCACCATGCCGCCCCTCCAGGAAAAGGACAATCTGCTGAACCATCTGCCCGTATTCTTCGGGGCTGACTGCTTCTTTCCCGCGACAGGGCGCCAGGCAGCGCTTCATCTGGTAATTGAGGCAAGGCCTTTCCGCTGTCGCCTTGCCATCCAGTGGCTGGCGACAATGGCGCAGTGGAAATAGTGTGCCGAGAAAATGCAGTGTGTCGCGCACAGAACCGACATCGGTATAGGGCCCGAAGCGACGCTCGGGCCTTCCCGGATAAGCTTCAAAGCGCGCCTTGCGCGAACTTTTCTGAGAAAGGCGCAGCAGCTCCAGGCGCGGGTATAGTTCAGGGGTGATCAGCAGGTAAGGGTAATCCTTATCATCCTTCAGGTTAACATTAAAACGGGGGCGGTATTCCTTGATCAGGCTGCACTCGAGGATCAGGGCTTCGACTTCACTATCAGTGACCAGGTAATCAATCGCTGCCAGGTGGTTTTGCAGCGAGCGCAGGCGCGGCGAGAAATCAACCTTATCGGTCAGGTACGAGCGCACCCGCTTGCGCAGCGAGCCAGCCTTACCGACGTAGATGATCCGGTCCTGCTGATCTTTCAGCAGGTAAACACCCGGCAGATCGGGAAAGCGACTAACCTTTTTTTTCAGCTCTTCAAACACTTGATCATCCTCACCGGCTTTTTATGAGATCCCGGCTTTCCTCTTACCCTTTTTTGTATTGGTCTTTAGCACTCCGGCCAGCCACTGCCCGGTATAAGACTGCTTACAGTTGGCCACTTCTTCGGGGGTGCCGGAGGCAACCACCATGCCGCCGCCGTCGCCGCCCTCGGGACCGAGATCGATTAGATAATCGGCCCTCTTCAGCACATCAAGGTTGTGCTCAATCACCACAACCGTGTTGCCGCTTTCCACCAGGCGGTCCAGGATGATCAGCAGTTTACTGATATCGTCTAAGTGCAGACCTGTGGTCGGCTCATCTAAAATATAGATACTGCGACCATTACTGCGCCGCGACAGCTCAGTGGCAAGCTTGACCCGCTGCGCTTCTCCGCCGGACAAGGTGGTTGCCGGCTGGCCGAGTTGGATGTAACCGAGGCCCACATCGTAAAGCAGCTGCAGCTTACGCTGGATTTTTGGAATCGCCGCAAAAAATTCAAGCGCCTCTTCCACCGTCATCGCCAACACATCGGCAATGTTCTTCTCTTTGTAACGCACCTCAAGCGTTTCACGGTTGTAACGCTTCCCACCACAAACCTCGCAGGGCACATAAACATCGGGTAGAAAGTGCATTTCGATCCGTAAGATTCCGTCACCGCGGCAGGCTTCACAGCGCCCGCCCTTGACGTTAAAGCTAAACCGCCCCTGCTTATAGCCCCGGCGACGCGATTCCTGCGTTTTGGCAAAGAGCTCGCGGATGCCGTCAAAGAGACCGGTGTAAGTGGCCGGGTTTGAGCGGGGAGTGCGGCCAATCGGTGACTGGTCTATTTCAATAACCTTGTCCAGCAGCTCCGCGCCTTCCAAAGCCCGGTGTTCGCCGGACTGTTCCCGCGAGCGTTGCAGCTTACGGGCCAGCGCCCGGGCCAGGATCTCGTTAATCAGGGTGCTTTTGCCGGAACCGGAAACCCCGGCCACGCAGACAAAAAGCCCCAGGGGGATGCCCACATCAATATTTTTCAGATTATGCTCGCTGGCCCCGCGGATCCAGAGCCAGCGGTCGTTCGTTTCCCGCCTGGTCTCCGGCAGGGGCACAATCCGCCGCCCGGCCAGGTAGTCGCCGGTGATCGATTCCCGGGCAGCGATAATATCTTCCAAAGTGCCTTCGGCAACGATCGCACCGCCTCCCGCTCCGGCGCCCGGCCCGATATCAACCAGGTGATCGGCGCTTCTGATCGTCTCTTCATCGTGCTCGACCACCAGCACCGTATTGCCCAAATCCCTCAGTGCTTTCAACGTTACAATCAGGCGGGCATTATCGCGCTGGTGCAGTCCGATGCTCGGCTCATCAAGGATATAGATTACCCCGGTCAGGCCGGATCCGATCTGAGTAGCCAGCCTGATCCGCTGGGCTTCACCGCCCGACAGGGTAGCCGCCGCCCGATCCAGGGTCAGGTACTGCAACCCCACATTGTACAAAAAACTGAGCCGTTCGCTAATCTCTTTTAAAACCTGGCGGGCAATATGCTGCTCCCGCGGACTTAATTTCAGCTCCCCGAAAAAGCGGCCGGCCTCTTCAACGGTCAGGGCGGCCAGATCGGCGATGTTGCGTTCACCCAGCAGCACGGCCAGGCTGGAGGGCTTCAAACGCCGGCCCTTACAAGCCGGACAGGGTTTAACCTGCATATAGCGGGACATTTCGGCGCGCATATCTTCGGATTCAGTCGCCGCGTAACGGCGATCCATCAGCCGCAGTACGCCGGGAAATGCTTTGCGATAAGTGCGCACCCGCTTGAACATGTTTACGTAGCGAAAGTTGATCACTTCCGGCGATCCGTAAAGAATTTTCTGCTGTGCTTCCGGTTCAAGATCTTTAAAAGGCTGGTCGAGATCGATCTCCCAGTCTTTCGCCGCCGACTCCAGGAACTGCATGTAGTAATTTTGCCCCGACCAGGGGTGAATAGCGCCCTCGCTGATTGAGAGTTCAGGAAAGGGGATTAACAGTTCGACGGCAAACTCGGCCTTCGTTCCGAGTCCGCTACATTCCGGACAGGCACCGTAAGGACTGTTGAAGGAAAAAATCCGCGGGCTGATCTCTTCAAAACTAAATCCGCACTCGGCGCAGGCAAAGTTTTCACTGAACAACTGCTCCGTCCCGCCCACTTCCTCGACCAGGACCAGGCCCTCGCTCAGCTTAAGCGCTGTTTCGATCGAATCAGCCAGGCGGGCGCGAATATCCTCACGCAGCACCAGGCGATCGACAACCACTTCAATATCGTGTTTCTTTTGTTTGTCGAGCACGATATCTTCTTCCAGATCACGCACTTCGCCATCGACTCGCGCTCGTACATAGCCTTTGCGACGCATCTCTTCGAAGAGTCGCGCATATTCGCCCTTACGACTGCGCACCAGGGGGGCCATTACCTGGACCTTGGTTTCTTCCGGCAGGGCCAGGACCTGATCAACCATCTGCTGGACCGTCTGCTGGCTGATCGGCTTATCGCAGGTCGGGCAATAGGGGTGCCCGATGCGGGCGTAAAGCAGGCGGATGTAGTCGTAAATCTCTGTTA
>CAYGHB010000019.1:0-14123 GCA_964349375.1 uncultured Syntrophomonadaceae bacterium
ATCGATTACAGATTGGGAGGGAGGGATGTCTCTCAAGGAAACGTCAATTTTTTGTTGTTTGGTGTACGACAAGTGGGCAGTTATAATAACATTAGGTAAAGGAGAGAACGTGTCAATGAATAAGAAGGCTATCAAAATTTTCATGGTTTGCATTCTACTGGTTTTGTTCATGGTTTCAGGTTGCTCAAACGGGGAAGTCGTCGATGAACCCACAGATGTAGAACCGGTACAACCGCCGGTTACCGTAGGGGAAGAGGAGCCAAATCCCTACTGGCCTGATAATCTGTTTGAAGTGGCTGAAGTACTCAAAATGGCCACTGCAGGGAAGAGTGCTCCTGAAGGAGCCAAGTACGTACTGCTTACCAATGCAGTTACTCCTTTCTGGACCGCTGCTCAAATCGGTTTATCGCGCGCTTCATCCGAGCTGAATGTGCCGATGTTCTTCAATGCTCCCGCCGGAACTGATGCCAATTCAGCCCAGCTCTCCATGCTGGACACTTTCATCAACGATAAGTATGAAGCGATAACATTTTCCGCCATCAATCCGAGCGCAGTGAATGACTACGTTGCCCGGGGTATAAGAGAAGGTATTAATTTCCTGGCTACCGACTCGGATGCGCCTGAAAGTGGACGATTAATCTACATCGGCATGTCGGACTACAATGCCGGCCAAGCAGCTGCTCAGGCTGCTATTGAATTGATTGGAGAGGGGAAAGTTGTCGGCTTGGTTGGCTATGCAACTGCAACTAATGCCCTGGAGCGCATTCGCGGTATCAAGGATGGTTTGGCTGGATCAAATATTGAATATGTCGAAACCCTTTACGACGATATTCAATTGGAAAAAGCCCTGAGCAATGCAGAAACAGCCCTTCAGAAATACCCGGACCTGGCGGGCTTCATCGGAATTTACTCCTATAACGGCCCTCTGGCTGGGCAGGCAGTAAAAGCAGCCGGTAAAGCGGGAGAGGTGAAAATTATTGCGTTCGACGCAGAACCCGAGACCCAGGTATTGGCAGGAGAGGGCGTCGTTCAGGCAATGATCGGCCAGCGAGTTTACTTTTACGGCTACCTGAGCGGGTACGTCATGCACGCTATGACAGTCTTGGGTAAAGATGAGACTTTGCGCTTGCTGCAGCCTTACCTGATTGGCGACAACAAAGATCACCTGGATACAGGCATCGACGTTATCTACTCAGCAACCATTGATCAATACAAAGAATACTTAGATGCAATCGGGATCGCCTCTCAATAAGCAGTTCGGTTCCTGACATGGGGAGCTGCTTGAATGTAAAAACAGCTCCCCAATTTAACCACTCGACACGAAAGGTTTGACTGAAACTATGAACGGCCAACCTTCATTATTAATGGAAAAAATATCGAAATATTTCCCTGGTGTCCAGGCATTGGATGAGGTCGACTTCGAGGTGTATCCAGGCGAAGTGGTTGGTTTGCTCGGCGAAAATGGTGCAGGAAAGTCAACCTTAATAAAGATCCTTTCCGGTGTTTACCAACGAGATCAGGGGTCCATATATTTCCGGGGCGAAAGCATCGAACCACGAACGCCTCAGGTAGCTCAAGCGTTGGGAATTTCCACGATTTATCAAGAGCTGGCTCTTGTCCCTCAATTATCTGTGGCAGAGAACCTGTTTATGAATCGCGAACCAAAGAGGTTTCCTTTTACCGGAATGGTTGACTTCAAGCGGATGGAATCAGAAGCAAGCATAATCTTGGGTGAATTAGGGTTGGGAATTCCCCCGACTACCCTGGTAAAGAATTTAACTGTTGCTGCTCAACAAATGGTCGAAATTACGAAAGCCGTATCTCGAAATGCCCATCTTCTTCTTATGGATGAGCCTACTTCAGCGCTGTCTAGCAAAGAAGTAAAGGCCCTATTCGGCATCATGGGCAGGTTGAAAGAAAAAGAGGTGTCGGTAGTATTTATCAGCCACCGGCTGGATGAGGTATTAAAAGTTGTTGATAGAGTTATTGTGATGCGGGATGGCCTAAGGGTTGGTGAACTCGGAATTCAAGAAGCCACAGAAGAGAAAATTATCAGGTTAATGGTGGGACGAGAGGTAGGTCTATTTCCAAAAGAGGAGTCAGTAATTAAAGAACCTGTTTTGGAAGTACGTGGCTTATGTGGAAATAATAATGTTCAGGATGTCAGTTTCAAAGTCCGCCAAGGTGAGATCGTTGGCCTGGCAGGGTTGGTGGGTGCCGGACGTACTGACGTCGCCCGCATGATTTTTGGTGTCGATAAACGCAGCGCCGGCGAGATACTTATCAACAATAAACCTGTTGAAATCCACTCGCCTTCTGATGCCCTCGAAAAAGGGATCGGTTATGTTCCAGAAGATCGGAAGCAGCACGGCTTGGTGTTGGGTATGAGTGTCAAAGAAAATGCCAGTATGGCTATCTTGCAGCGCATATCTAATAAGATAGGAAAAATCCGCACAAAAAACGAGAATGAGATTGTTGAATATTACGTAGGCCAGCTTAACATTGTCACGTCTGATTTAGATAAGGCAGTGAAGGATCTAAGTGGTGGTAACCAGCAAAAGGTTGTTCTTGCTAAATGGCTCAGCACACAACCAAAGGTGCTGATCATGGACGAACCTACCAGAGGCATCGATGTGGGCGCCAAAGCGGAAGTGCATGCTTTGATGAGCAAACTTGCGCAAGATGGAATTGGAATCCTGATGATATCGTCTGAAATGCCTGAGATAATCGGGATGAGCGATCGGGTGATAATCATGTGCGAAGGAAGAATCACAGGTGAGTTTCTACGCGATGAAGTATCCCAGGAAGAAATTATGTCGTGCGCAACGAAATTCCTGCTGAAAGAATTTGAATGCGAAGAAGGTTAACAAAATTTAGTAGATGGAGATAAAACCGAAGATGACAGTCCAAACATCTGAACCAGGGGTAAGTAAGGCAAAAGCAATTGCACAGAGCCCAGTTCACTCAGAGACCCGCTTCAAAAAACTGGGTGCATACCTCAAGCAGAATGAAATCATCTTAGTGGTGGTAGTCATAATATTGATTATCGTCGCAGCTTTAATAAATCCACGATTCATTGGGGTTGATAATATCAAAACCATGTCTCGTGATATAGCTATTCTGGCGATCGGGGCTATCGGGGTAGGGTTCGTCATTCTGACCGGGGGTATAGATCTCTCGGTTGGATCCATAGTTGCTGTAGGGGGGGTCATGACCGGTGTTTTTATCGTCAACTATGACCTACCCATATGGTTGGGAATCTTGCTGACTCTTATTATAGGAATAATAATCGGGGGAATCCATGGGCTTTTCGTCACCAAACTGAAGATGCACGGTTTTCTTATTACTCTGGTGACGATGGGGGTGGCCCGAGGAGCGATGTTGGTGATCACCAAAGCTTTCCCCATTACCGGTATGCCACGTTCTTTCAACAATATAGGTCAGGGTTTCCTTTTCGAATACATTCCTATTCCAGTTGTTATCTTTTTGGTGATCCTAGCCGGGTCATTTTATCTATTGCGTTACACCTTTATCGGCCGGCATATATATGCCGTGGGAGGCAACGCTGAAGCAGCCCGTCTATCCGGTGTGAATGTAGAAGCGCGTATCATTTTGGCTTATGTCCTGTCGACGGTCTTTTCAATCATTGTTGGAATGATCCAGGCTGGCCGTATGACCATGGGTCATCCAGGAGCAGGAGAAGGGTTTGAGCTTGCAGCCATCACAGCCTGCATCTTGGGAGGATTGAGCTTCGCAGGAGGTTCTGGGAGCGTGTTGGGGATTGCTATCGGCGCTGTCCTGATTGGAATCCTGCAGAATGGAATGATTATGCTCAATATTAACCCATATTATCATAAAGTAGTCATCGGTTTGGTTCTTCTGGTTGCGATTAGTTTTGATTACCTACGCCGAAGGCGGCAGGGTTTATAGTCCTTCCAGTGAGATATATTGATTTGATGAAGCAACTGTAGGAGAGGTTATTGAGAATTTCCTTGAGCAGTATCCGGGGTTGAAAGAAAAATTACAAAAGATAAATTTTCTGCACGGCGACAGTCTGCATGCATTATATGTAACTGAAGATGAGCTTGCCAGACAGGATAAGGTTTTTTGTGAAAATGCGGAAATCAGGATACTGATTCCACTAGCAGAAGGTTAGATAAATCAAGGAGGGTATATTCATGGCAGGAGGATATGTTGGGAAAGTATTAAGAGTAGATTTAACTGAAAAAAAGATTACAGAGCAAACGTACAGTGAGAAAACCTTGAGAAAATATATTGGCGGAACCGGCCTTGGAACAAAAATACTATTTGAGGAAACCACAAAGGATACTGACCCTTTGGGCCCTGAAAATCCGTTAATAATTATGGTTGGACCGTTAACCGGGACAAATATACCAAACTTCGGAAGGCATCATGTGGTAACAAAATCGCCTCTGACCGGCGGGTACGGCGAGTCCAATTCAGGAGGAACCTGGGGTGCAAAGCTTAAGCATGCAGGGTATGACGGAATAATATTTACTGGGAAGGCTTTAAAGCCCGTGTATTTGTGGATTGACAACGGACAGGTTGAAATCAGGGATGCAGCCTATCTTTGGGGTAAGGATACCTATGAGATTGATGACATATTAAAGGATGAATTAGGGAATAAGATAGTAACATTGAGTATAGGCCAGGCAGGAGAAAAACTGGTTAAATTCGCGAGTATTATGAACGACGGCTATGAAGGAAGAGCTGCAGGAAGATGCGGTGTTGGTGCGGTTATGGGTTCCAAAAACCTTAAGGCCGTTGTTGTTAATGGCTCAGTGAGACCTTCTGTAGCAAAGGAAGATGAGCTGAAGGAATCCATAAAAGAATGGGCTCCGAAAATAAAGGATAATACCGAAGAGTTCCTCGGCAATTACGGGACATCTGTTGGTGTACCGACGTCAGAGGCATTAGGAGACCTCCCCATTAAAAACTGGACACAGGGAAGGTTTATAGATGGAGCTCAAAAGATAAGTGGAAAGACCATGGCAGAAACAATTTTAACTAAACGATACCGCTGTGCCCAGTGTGTTATAGCTTGCGGAAGGATTGTCCATGTCAAGGAAGGTCCTTATGTAGGCCCTGAAAGCGGTGGCCCGGAATATGAAACTATAGGAATGCTGGGTTCCAACTGTCTGGTAGATAATCTTGAAGCTGTTCAAAAAGCAAATGAGCTTTGCAACAGGTTCGGGCTTGATACAATTTCCACAGGAGCAACAATTGCATTTGCCATGGAGTGCTATGAAAAAGGGCTTATAACAAAGGACCAGACAGGCGGGCTTGAAATAAAGTGGGGAGACCCAGATGTCCTGGTTGAGATGGTAAAGAAGATAGCTTTAAGGGAAGATTTTGCATACACCCTGGGTGAAGGTACCCGTAATGCTGCCGAAATAATAGGAGGAATAGCACCTGAGCTTACAGTACAGGTAAGAGGACTTGATTTGCCAGCCCATGATCCCAGAGCTGGAAACAGTATTGGATTACAGTATGCAGTTAGTTCACGTGGAGCGTGTCATCTTAGCAGCTTTACCCATGACTTCGAATATGGAGCTACAATGCCTGAACTAGGTTATCCCGACAAAGCGGACCGTTTTGCAGTAAAAGGAAAAGGAATATTTGCATCTAAATTCCAGGATTTAATGGCGATGATGGATTCTTTGACAGGCTGTAAGTTCATTGTCTTTGGACTTGGCGAAAACTCAATAAAGGTAATGGCTAATTGGCTTGGCTTTGTAACAGGATGGAATATGACGGTGGAAGAGTTTCTGGAAACCGGTGAAAGGATAGTCACCCTAAAGAGGATGTATAATGTTTTAAAATGCAGCCAGTCAAGGAAGGATGATGTGCTTCCTCCAAGAATGATGACCCACAGGAGAAAAGAAGGCGGCGCAGCAGACAACCTTCCTCATTTAGGATATATGTTAAGTGAATACTATGAACACCGTGGATGGGATGAACAGGGTATTCCCACCGATAAAACACTTGAAAGACTGGGGCTTTCTGATTTAAAGAAATAAAGGGGTAAACAATAGACAAGGTGACGGGCTAACTTAAATGCCTTTCCCATGGCCCGCACCTTCCCTTTTTTATAACAACTAAAAAATATTTATTTAAAGTTTAAATGTGTTTATAATTTAATAAGCACCTGATTCGTTGAAGTTAGGCCGGGTTTTTAATGTCGTAAAAATGGAAAACCCAGATTAAAGGTGGTGTTATAATACACAGTAATAATAAACTTCAAGTAATGATTTAATTAAAGGTTTTTATGAGGAGGGGTTTTTATGAAGTTTGACTATTATATGCCAACAAAGATATTATTTGGACCCGGTAAATTGCAAAACCTTGCAAATGAAAATCTACCGGGGAAAAAGGCCTTAATTGTTATTTCTGCCGGGGGATCTATGGTAAAGAATGGATATTTAGACCGAGTCATAGAAATTTTGGACAATAAGGATATAGGCCATGTTATCTTTAATAAGATCCTCCCCAACCCTATTAAATCTCATGTTATGGAGGGTTCAGCCCTCGCAAAGGATGAAAAATGTGATTTTATAATTGGATTAGGGGGCGGCAGCAGCATTGATTCAGCAAAAAGTATTGCTGTGATGGCAAAAAACCCTGGGGACTATTGGGATTATATTAGCGGGGGAAGTGGAAAAAAAATGCCCCTACCAAATGGCGCCCTGCCTATTGTAGCGATAACCACAACGGCTGGAACAGGCACAGAGGCAGACCCATGGACAGTAATTACCAAAGAGGAAACGAATGAAAAAATCGGTTTTGGTAATGAATATACCTTTCCATTGCTATCAGTGGTTGATCCGGAGCTTATGCTGACAGTACCCAGACATCTTACAGCCTATCAAGGTTTTGATGTACTGTTCCATGCATCAGAGGGATATATTGCCAATGTAGCCACACCTATCAGCGATATATATGCCTTAAAAAGTATCGAATTAATCGCGCAATATTTACCTGTATGTGTTCAAGATGGTTACAATCTTGTGGCTCGTACCCAAGTTGCTTTAGCTAATACCATGTCTGGCTTTGTGGAATCCACATCAAGCTGCACCTCGGAACATTCCATGGAACATGCCCTGAGTGCCTATAATCCTGACCTTCCACATGGTGCCGGGCTTATTATGTTATCTGAGGCTTACTTTACATTTTTTGCTTCCAAAATCCCTGAACGTTTTATCGCTATGGCAAAAGCCATGGGTGTCGATGTAAATTCTCTTCCGGAGGAAGAACGTCCCCTGTCCTTTGTTAAAGCGCTGGTAAAGCTTCAAACAGACTGTGGAGTAAGAGACCTCAAAATGTCGGAATATGGTATTAAAAAAGAAGATATCCCTGTACTGGCTGAAAAGGCCTGGCACACAATGGGCGGTTTGTTTGAATTAGATTGCTATACTTTATCCCTTGAAGAAACCATCGGGATTATAGCTAATGCATATAAATAGTTGATCTACGATGGTGTTTTCGCTATCCCATAATGCGCGAAATCTGACGGATGGATTGAATGCGAGGGCTTTAAATACGATAACAGGTATACAACCACAAAAAGAAGGAGTAGAATCGTGAAATATGACCATGTTGCTTTTCAGGTGTCAAATCTGGACGCTGCGACCGAGTTTTATACTAAAAAGTTAGGGTTTCGATTAATATCAGTTGATGTTTCCGAGGAAAGCAAGCTCAAGTTTGCATTTCTCGATCTCAACGGTTCAAAACTCGAGTTGCTGGAAAATCTGGCTGGTCCTTATACGAAGCCTCAAGTCGCGGAGCCTTACTGTCCCCATTACTGTATCGAAGTTGATGATATAAATGCTGCAGTCGACCACTTAAAAGCAAATGACATTGAAATTCTTTCCGGCCCCTTTGCGTGTGTGGCTGGAGAAACCCTGGTCTATTTTGCAGATCTGGATGGGAATATTTTTGAATATATACAATGGCTGAACAAGTGAGGAATAAACAGGCAAGGGGCGGGAATAACTGCTAATAATATAAAGCGATATCAGAGGAGTGAGTATTACCTTGAAAATAGCAGTAATTAGTGAGGTAAGTGCTGTCAACAAGAACAAAGCTATACTTGAAGCTTTAGAAGGATATGGACATGAGGTTGTAAATGCGGGAATGAAGGAATCTGAAGGAGAACCTGAACTTACGTATATTGAGACCGGGTTTTTGGGAGCACTCCTTCTTAATACAAAATGTGTTGATTATGTTGTAGGAGGTTGCGGAACAGGACAGGGATTTATAAATTCAATAATGCAGTATCCCAATGTTTTTGCGGGGCTTATAGCTGAGCCTCTTGATGCATGGCTTTTTGCACAAATCAATGGAGGGAATTGCATCTCCCTAGCTTTGAATAAAGGCTATGGATGGGCGGGAGATATCAATTTAATATTTATATTTGAAAAGTTTTTCAGTGTGGAGTTTGGTTCCGGGTATCCTGTTCACAGGAAAGAATCCCAGAAAAAGAGCAGAATGATTTTAAAGGATTTGTCACAAAGCTTTCATATCCCATTTGAATCAATTGTTGAAATGGTTAATAAGGACATAATCGAAAAAGCACTTACATTCCCAGGCATAATGGAAATTATTGACGTTAAAAGCTTAGTAGATGCAGGAATCAAAAATGCTTTAATAAAAAGATGCGAGGAACTAAACCTGAAATATTGAGAACTATTGGAGGCATTATGTTGAAAGTAGGAATTATTTTTGATGTACCTTACAGTAACATTATAGGCACAAATAGAGTAGATGTTGAGATTAACGGCAAGGAAACAACTATAGGAGCGGTTATTGAGAATTTCCTTGAGCAGTATCCGGGGTTAAAAGAAAAATTACAAAAGAAAAATTTTCTGCATGGCGACAGTCTGCATGCATTATATGTAACTGAAGATGAGCTTGTCAGCCAGGATAAGGTTTTATGTGAAAATGCGGAAATCAGGATATTGATTCCAATAGCAGGAGGTTAGATAAATCAAGGAGGGTATATTCATGGCAGGATTATCTTGCATTAAGGTTTTTAGGACGATAAATATTTTCTAAGGGCCGGGGATACGGTGCAAAAAGGCAGGCCGCTCCCTTTCGTTACCGGAACTCTGACAGGGCGGCGCTTGCGTTGAAAAAATCCTTTAAACTGCTGTAAAGAGGCCGGTACAGCCGGTAAAGCTGATCATACAGGGCGCGGGTAGGCGGATCCGGCGATGAATGTTCTACAACCCGGATCAAGGCGGCACAGGCTTCTTCAACAGTTGTATAGAGGCCTGCCCCGACAGAGGCCAGGATTGCGGCGCCGTAAGCGGGGCCCTGGTCGACATTGAGCCGGGCGGCCTCCACACCGAGAACATCAGCCACCAACTGCTGCCAGAGGAGACTGCGGGCGCTACCCCCGGAGAGGTGTACAGCTGCAGTATTCATGCCGCACTCCTTCCCCAGTTCCAGGCAATCGCGCATACTTAGGCAGACCCCTTCCATTACCGCCCGGGCCAGGTGTTCCCGGGTATGGCGCAGGGAGAGCCCCAGGAAAGCGCCCCGGGCGTTGACATCGGCATGGGGCGTGCGCTCGCCGGAAAGATAGGGTAAAAAAAGCAGCCCTTCACAGCCCGGGGGAACCCCCGCGGCTCCTGCGGTGATCACTTCATATGGGTTGGCGCCTGTCTTATGGCCGGCTTCCACCAGGTCTTGGCAGAGGGTATCGCGGAACCAGCGCAGGGAGCCGCCCGCCGAAAGAGTCACCGCCATCAGTTGCCACTTGCCGGGGACGGCGTGACAAAAGAAATGCAGCCGGCCCAGGGGATCTGTCAGCGGTTCATCGCAGTGCCAGAATAGGACGCCGCTGGTACCCAGGGCGTAGGAGGCCAGCCCTTCCCGGACGATACCGCTGCCTACGGCGCCGGCGGCCTGGTCACCACCGCCTCCGACCACGGGGGTGCCCGCCGGGATCCCCACAATACCGGCAGCCTCCTGGCTCACGTAAGCCGAAACTACCGGTGACTCGAAACAGTCCGGCAGCCATGACCGGGGTATCTCCAGGGCCTCCAAAACGGGCAGTGACCACCGCCTGGCCACCACATCAAAGAGCAGCGTACCCGAGGCGTCGGAAACCTCGGTGGCGAAAGCGCCAGTAAGCCGGTAGCGGATATAGTCTTTGGGCAGGAGCAGCCGCGTCACCCGTGCATAAACATCCGGTTCATTTTGCCTGAGCCAGAGCACTTTGGGGGCAGTGAAGCCGGCCAGGGCCTGGTTGGCGGTCAGCTCTATCAGCCGCTCAAAGCCGAGAGCCTCGGTGATCGCGCGGCACTGCGCCCCGGTGCGCTGGTCGCACCAGAGGATGGCGGGTCGCAGCACCGTACCACGGCCGTCGAGAAAGACCGAGCCGTGCATCTGGCCGGAGAGGCCGACGGCGGCCACCGCGGGGTCGTGCCCGTGTTCGGCCCGGTAACGCTCCAGGCAGTCCCGCACCGCGGTGCAAACCTCCTCCCACCATCGCTCCGGGTCTTGCTCGGCCCAGTTGGGCCGGGGGGTGATCAGTGGGTATTCGGCGGAGGCGGAGGCGGAGGCGGCGACGGCGACGGCGACGGTTTCGGATACCAGTAGCACCTTGACGGCGCTGGTCCCAAGGTCAATGCCAAGTAGGTGCTGCATGGGACACCTCCTCAGTTATGTTGCAAATGGAACACCAGGGGGACGGTTGTGTGCCACGAGGCACACTTTATAATAGAGTGTGTGAACTATACAGAAGATGGGGGTAGGCCCCCCGGGGTCGGCTTGTAGGAGCGGGCTTCAAACCACCTTAAGCTGCTGAGGTAAAGAGCCTTGGTAGTGAGCGTTAAGGAAAAGGCAGGATGAACCTGTCAGGTATGAGATAGGGAGACGAGTGCAAACGAACCGCTGTTGAAGTGTCGAAACAAGGTCAGAAGACGTCAAAACCGGGGAATAACCGTTGTCCCGGGACAAGCCAGGAAGAAACCTGCTTACTGCCCTGGCGGCGTCCGGTATAGAGGCGGCGTGAACCTATCATCAGGCTTCTGTATGGAACGTGGGAACCTGACGCTCCGATGTAAAGGGAGAAATCCGAGAGGAGGCCCCTTGAAGGATGAGAGTACCGATGCGGAGCACAGGGGCGGAGCAGCTTGTATTAGTGAGGAACCCTCTGTAATGGAGGAGGAGCGAAGGAGCTGCACAGTCCGGTTTTAGAGCAAGGTCAACCGTAAAAGCGGGAGGAATCTTGTGAATAAAGCAAAGCCGTTTAGTATTTCCAAGGAAGAAATCTATGCTGCCTACAAGCAAGTGAAGGCGAACAAAGGAGCAGCAGGTGTAGACCGGCAAACCATTGCTGATTTTGAATGTAAATTAGAGGACAACCTCTACAAGCTCTGGAACCGGCTATCATCAGGCAGTTACTTTCCCCCCCCCCAGTTAAGCGGGTAGAAATACCCAAAGAAGGGGGCATCAGACTGCTGGGGATACCGACAGTAGCGGACAGAATTGCGCAAATGGTAGTGAAAAACCGTTTGGAGCCGGAACTGGAAAGATACTTTCACCCCGACTCCTACGGATACCGCCCGGGCAAATCGGCAGTAGAAGCAGTTGGAGTAGCCAGAGAACGCTGCTGGCGCTATGACTGGGTCTTAGACCTAGACATCAGCACCTTCTTTGACAACATTGACCATGAGCTAATGCTAAAAGCCCTGCGTTTCCACACTGAGAGCAAGTGGATACTGCTCTACGTGGAACGCTGGCTAAAAGCTCCGGTTAAGCTGCCCGATGGGTCATTGGAAGATAGAAACCAAGGGACCCCACAAGGAGGAGTAATCAGCCCACTGCTGGCCAATCTCTTTTTGCACTACGCCTTTGACCGCTGGATGCAGAAAAATTTCCCGAAAGTGCCCTTTGAAAGATACGCCGATGATGCTATCTGTCACTTTGAAACAGAAGCGAAAGCAGAAGAAGTAAAAGAGGCGATAGAGAATAGACTATCAGAATGCGGACTCAAACTTAATCCGCAGAAAACACAGATAGTCTACTGCAAAGATGACAGAAGAAACAAAGGCTACCCGCGGCGGAAGTTTGATTTTCTGGGATTTACATTTAGACCCCGGGAAATGAAAGGAAAAAATGGGCCATTTATTGGGTTTAACCCTGCAGTCAGCAACAAAGCAAAACGCAAAATGAACCAACAGATAAGGAGCTGGGAGCTGCACTTAAGGAGCAACTGGAGCCTCGAAGACATAGCTGCTTACTGTAACCCGGTAGTCCGGGGCTGGTTTAACTACTATGGCAGCTATTACCGCTCGGCATTAGAGGATGTGGTAAGACAGTTGGACTTGCGCTTAGGCAAATGGGCAGAATGGAAATACAAGAGGCTCAAGGGACGTAGTGGCAGAGAAATTAAGTGGGTGCGCGGGGTAAGAAAGCGCGAACCAAAGCTTTTTGCACACTGGCAACTTTATCAGAGGACGGCTGGACTGTAAGAGCCGGATGAGGCGAGAGTCTCATGTCCGGTTCTGTGAGAGCGCAGGGGTGAAATTCCCCTGCGCCACTCGACCTTAGTGTACCGTTTTTCGGAATGCGGTCCAAAGCAGAGCTCGCCCCTTGTACAGAATCAAGAGCCTGACCCCAGGGTATTTTCATCCTTCTGAAGGTGAGCCACTATCTGTAAATGCAAGTTCAACCGCGGGCGCAGGACTTTTAGCTTCTTTGTTTGTGTGTTAAACAAAGCCACATGCTCTAACATTCTCCATTTTCTGTCCGGTTCCTTCCTGCATATTTAATATGGTAAAAGCCATGAGTGTCAATGCATATAAATAGTTGATCTGCGATGGTGTTTTCGCTACCCCATAATGCCCGAAATCTGACGATATTGCCTGTCCAGAGTTAGCAGTATATAATGACCGAAAATAGTGGATATAATGGACGAGGAGAGTGGAGAAAAGGTAGAGGTTTACGTAGAGTGATGAAGGGTGGGCATAATATATTTTGCGTTTTGAATTTGCATCGGCGAATCAAATTATTTTCGGTGGTGGCGTCTTGCGTGAGGTGGGAGAAATTGCCGTTAAATTTGGCAAACGCGCCCTGGTCGTGACTGGCGGAACGCCTGAACGGGCACGGCCATTGTGCGACCGGCTGGCGGCGAAATCCATCACCATCCGGATCTTTGTGGCCCCCGGTGAGCCAACCACTGAACTGCTACTGCAAGGTGTCCGCCAGGCGCAAGCGGGGCATTGTGAGTTTGTTATCGGTTTTGGCGGCGGTAGTGCGCTCGATACCGGCAAAGCGATTGCCGCGTTACTGACAAATGGCGGCGATTTGTTGGACTACCTGGAAGTGGTTGGACTAGGACAATCGCTGTCTAAAGCGTCTGCGCCTTATATTGCAATCCCGACTACTGCCGGCTCCGGGACGGAGGTCACCCGCAATGCGGTATTGAAGTCGCCTGAACACCAGGTAAAAGTAAGCTTGCGCAGTCCTCTAATGTTGCCGCGGGTTGCCCTGATTGACCCGGAATTGACCTATACGCTCCCTCCGGATGTGACAGCCAGTACCGGTTTAGACGCGTTTACGCAGGTCGTCGAGCCGTTTGTCTCCAACCAACCTAATCCCTTAACCGATGCTATTTGTCGCGAAGGTATCCAACTCACCGCCCGCTCATTACATCGGGCTTATGAACAGGGCGCTGACCCTGTCGCGCGAGAAGGTATGTCGGTGGTCAGTCTCTTTGGCGGCCTGGCCTTAGCGAATGCCAGGTTAGGCGCTGTCCACGGATTCGCCGGCCCGCTGGGCGGCATGTTCCCTGCGCCGCATGGGGCTTTGTGCGCCCGCTTATTGCCCTTTGTTATGGACATGAATGTGCGCGCCTTACGTGAACGCGCCCCGGAAAGCGAAATGTTGTACCGGTACACCCAAATAGCTCGTATGCTGACCGGTCACCCAGCTGCGACTGCCAGCGATGGCATACGGTGGGTGCAAGACCTGTGCGCAGCGCTGCACGTGCCCCCCCTGGCGCAGTACGGGATGCGCAACGCTGATATTCCTGTGGTGGTAGAAAACGCTGCCAAAGCCAGTAGCATGAAAGGCAACCCGATTGTCCTCAC
>CAYGHB010000020.1:0-13710 GCA_964349375.1 uncultured Syntrophomonadaceae bacterium
TTTCATCTCCGCTAATGATCGCTTCAAGCGCTTCATCAAGCCAGATTGCCCTTTCTCCCATATTGTCTAATGCATGTGGGCTTACCCCAACTTCATTTTTTGCTGCTTTTTGCCTGATATACGACGTTTGGTAGGAGTCCTTGTGAGCCAATACCGTTTCTCCTTTCAACAACATACTATAAATTGTTATAAAATGCAATAAAATTTTATAAGGCTGCTTTTATCAAAACATCTTTTATCTCCCCCGGCCCTTTGCCTACATCGGATTTCCATGTACCAAAACCACCGTGGGCATTGACTGCCTGTATCCATTCATCCAGATATTTCTGTTTTACTTTATCCTGTTCGCTCATTTGACCTTTGGTTTCAAGGACAAGCATTTCTCCACTTCTTAAGCGAACCAGAAAATCAGGCCGGTATTTACGCACTACTCCGCGGTAAATATAAAAAATTTCGAAGCCTAAATGGTCATTTTTAACCCAGGCCTCCACTTCATCGCTGTTATCGAGCGCGTAGGCATCAGAAGCCTCCCAGGTACTGTCGTAAACCACTACATTTATATGTGACTTCTTCGTCCGCTCACAGGGCTTGCCTGTATACCAGGTGCGCATATCACCGGTTGAACGGATCGGCCGGTCACGGTCAAAAACAGGCTCTATTTTCTCCGTGTTCTCCTGGCGCAGGGCCTCCCATATATGCTGCACCACACGGGTCATGTTGAGGGTAATAATTAAGCGGCGCCGTAATTCATCTTGACAGTAAAGCTCCGGCTTTATGATCAGCTGATCAGAATTAATAAATGCTTCAACTATCGTTACCAACTGAGCCAACAGCATCTCCCGGCTGCCCTGCCAGTTATGCTGCATCTGGTCGTAGATGTCCCGCGTAGTTTCAAAGATAACACGCTGGGTGCGAAATTCCCTGGCCAGGCGCTCCAGTTCAATGCGATCAATTTTGGTGGTGTCAGGTTTACCTTCCAGCACCGGGGCCAGCTCGGCCACCTGGGCAGTATTAGCGGCATCAAGGATAAGGGGTGTTGTCTTTTCCCAATCAAGCTTTAAGCTGGGGTAAAAAGTGCGTTCGATGCGCACCAGGTTCGGCCAGGTTATTTCATACTGAGCTTTAGCAAAGTCGGGCTCAACTAATGTTTTAGGTTTTGGCGGCTCCGGCGGACCGTCTTCGCCGCCTTCATGTGGCAGAAAAGTAAAAGGAACCCCGAAGATGTTAACGTATTCAGCATCATAAAGCCCGGTATCGCTGTTTAGTTCATACGAAGTGCGCCTCAAGCCACGGCCAACCACCTGCTCACATAAGAGCTGGCTGGAAAAGGCCCGCAGACCCATGATATGGGTAACAGTTTTGGCATCCCAGCCTTCGGAGAGCATACCAACTGAAATTACTTTTTTAATCTCGGCACCTGGCTTACCCGGCTTGCCTACCGTATCAACAATAGTACGCAACTGTTCTGCCTGTTGCTTTTTGGTTAGTTTAGGTGCTGCCGGGCCATCATCTTCCTCCGGATCTTCATCCGTCAAAGCGGGATCTACCTCTGCAATAGGTTCTTCACTAGCCTCTGCTTCACTTAAAACCTTTGAGTCAATGTGCAAAATCCGGTCCGGATCACAAAGTTCATCAATATGAATCCGCTTAGAATCAAAAGCATGTTTCACCCGGGCTGCAGTTTCAGTGCGGTTGCAGACGGTAATCATCACCGGTGGAGTGGGATGATTGTATTCTTGCCATTTCTTTAAGGTTTCCCGCCAGTCATAACCTAACAGGTAATAGGCATTTAAAACAAGGTCGGGCAAAGGTTCTTCCGGTTTTGCTGCCCGGGTAAGATCGTCTTTTACCTCGGGATCATTGTAGATATGATAGAGACGCGATTTATAGGTTTTGGCATCCGGCACCATATCATCGCGAATAACCACCCGTGGCGTTTTCACCAGGCCTGATTCTATAGCATCATTTAGACCAAAATCACTTACAATCCAGCCAAAAAGCGCTTCCTCGCTGCTTTTCTTACCCGATGGTGTAAACGGTGTAGCGCTGAAATCGTAGCACTTGAGTATATTTCTGCTTCGGTGCAGGCGGTCTAACCCGCCGATCCAGACTGTAGCTTCTTCAGCGCTATCCTTTAAATCTCGTTGGCGTAAATACTTGCCCTCAGCTTCCCAGTTCACCCTCCAGGCATGGTGCGCTTCATCATTAATCACTAAGATATTAGAAGCCCTGGCCATTTCGCCCAGCACTTCACGGGTATAGGCTTCATCGCTTTTAAGGCCTCTCTTATCAACGCTGCGCCTTTTTTTAAGCTGTTCTTCGCTCTCCCAGGCTAAGACATGCCAGTTGCGGATTAAAACTTTACCCTGGCGTAGTTTATCAAATAAAGCCGGTGGCACGATGCTAAATTCTTCGTAATAGTTACCTTCTGCAGCCGGCTCTAGTACCGCCAGGCGATTTTTAACTGTAAGACCGGGGGCTATAACCAACACATTTTTACTGAACCGGGGATCTTGTGGATTAGCCACCTTGTTTAAGATGTGCCAGGCAATAGCCATAGCCATCACTATTGTTTTACCTGATCCAGTGGCCATTTTCGCGCATTGCCTTTCAAATTGGCCTCCATCGCTGGGGATATCAATACCCACCCGTTCGGCTGCAGGGGCTTCAGCCAACCAGATTAGTGTTTCTATCGCTTCAAACTGGCAGAAAAAAAAGCGCCTGTTTTCGAACTCTTCTGGGTCGCTCCAGTAGCTAAGCAGGCGCTTAGTTACGCTGGTTACACCTGTGTAACCAGCTTCACGCCATTTTTTAACCCGCGGACGAATCTGGTTGACCAGGGCGATGGGTATAAATATCCCCGGGTCATCAAAAGCTTTAGAGCTTTCCGAGGCAATGACGTAACCAGCCGGACGCCGGCCTTCTACCAGGTCAAATAGGCGGGTTTCGCGTTCATAATGCCAGTGCTGCTTCGGCTCTTCATAAGGGGAATTGATTATTAAGCGGTCAATGGTGGTTTTCTTCATTATTTAACCCCCATTACCTTTAAGCTTTCAATGCCGCGGTCGTCAACAATTTTTACTGCAATTCGCCGGTTATGGCCAGGTTTAAAGGGTAATGAGACTGTGCCGCGGTAGGCTTCAATCAGCTCTTCGTCAACTTCAGCTTTTAGGTTTTTAGCCAGGCGGGCCCAGCCGTCTTTCGATCCGGCCTGGGGGAAAAAGACCTGCCGCGGGTAAAGGCTACGGCCATCATAATCGGTATCTAACAACCACACTGCTATCTTATCGGAACCGCCCGATTCAACATTGCCGGTTTTGGTGTTGTAGTAATCAAAACCATGGACGGAAACGCGGTAGTAGCCTTTATGATCACCTTTGGTGATCTGCTCTATCTGCACATCAGGCTGGCCGATCAGCCAGAAAGATTCGTTACTGGAGCGTTTTTTCTTCAGGTCGTCTGTTAGCAGGTCAGCATTCATCTGCACTTTAAGCAAGGTTACTCCCGGCCAGTTGGTTTCATCAATATCTTTGGCTGCTTCCGGGTCAAACTGAAAAGCAGCAAAAGCAACTATTTTCGGTTTGGGAACCAGGGTTTGTGCTTCTTCAATGGCCAACTCTACCTGGCGCTGCTCTAAAGGGGCATGTTCCGGGCCAAAAGAGACAACAATACGCTGCGGTGTATAAGCGGTACCGCCATTTCTTTTTGCATCAGCCTCTTTTTCGCTTGGCCGGGTTTCACCATCGGCATGTAACCACTGGCAGCCGGGTAAAGGCTCCAGTCGCGAGAATTGAATCTGCTGCCCGCCTTTGGCGCGTATACCAGTGCGCTGCAGTTCACCGCGCCATTCGGTTTGGCGCAGGGTTTCCCCGCTACGGGCTACCGAAGCATCGGCCGGTTGAGCAGTTTCAAGCACTTCTTCTACCGAACGCACTGCCGGCGCTGGCACCGCTTCAACGGTAAAGGGCCCGCTGACGCGTTTCTTTTTGCGATCTAAAACAGGTTGGTCGTAGAGAGTTTCCTGTGGAGCATGACGAGCTATAGCGGCATCAATCTGTTCGCGGCTCATCCCTTCATGGATATCCGGATTGTTGGCGATTGATTTAAGGGTAATATGTGGCACGGTTTTATAAACGAAGCCGCTGCCTACCCCCTCAGCAGGGTGAGCAAGCTCATAATAGTCATAAACGGCGGTCATCAGGCGCTGCTTGGCCAGGGTTAAGGCCACGCGTGAGGTATCGCAGGTGATCCAGCGGCGGCCCCACTGCTCTGCTACGTAAGCGGTGGTTCCGCTACCACAGGTGGGGTCAAAGACTAGATCACCAGGGTCGGTGGTCATCAGGAGACAGCGTTGGATTACATTTTCAGTAGTTTGGACAACGTACGCCTTATTACGTGCACCTGTTGTATCATCCCAAAAGCTTATTAACTTCTTTAATGGATAGTCATTAAGAAAATAAATATAACGCAAGTTACCAGAACCTTCTGGTTCAATACGATTAGATTCAATAAGTTTTTGTAAAGAATCTTTTTTGACTAACCAACACAAGCCTTGCGGTGGTGTATATTCCTTTCCTCGAAAAATGATTGGATAATCATCTTTTTCTCTGTATTCTGGGGGCCATAAAGGAACCAACCTGAATATTTTTGCATTCTCAGGCAGGAGTGTATGGCTTTTTATTTCATCAACCGTCATTTTCCTTCTTACACCATCTGGCAACTCTATCCAACCCCAATGTATATCGTCTTGAACATTTTGCCTTTGGTATAATTGCTTATATTTAGCATTGGCTTTATTAATGTCTTTTGCGTACCATACCAAGTAGTCGTGCATTGTTTCTAATAATGTCGCACCTAACGGCATTGTTTTTTTACGAAATGGAATTAAACGACAGAAATTCTCTGTTCCAAATACCTCATCCATCAACTCTCTTACATGATGCACATTCTCATCGCTAATCTGCACAAAAACGCTGCCACTCTCCGTCAGCAGCTCTCTGGACAGCATTAGCCTGTCACGCAGATAAGTCAGGTATGAATGAATGCCCAGCTCCCAGGTGTCACGGAAGGCGCGGATCTGCTCTGGTTCTGAAGTTAAATCTTCATCTTTACCATCTTTTACGTCGCGCTTGTTAACAAAGGGCTGAAAATTGGACCCGTATTTAATGCCGTAAGGCGGGTCAAGATAGATCATCTGCACCTTGCCGGCCATACCTTCTTTTTCTATTAACGAGTTCATCACCAGCAAACTGTCCCCGGCTACAAGCCGGTTGCTCCAGCCATGGGGGTGCTTATAAAATTCAATTGCTTCACGCAGTGGCAGGTTTTCTGTCTGCAGATCGAAGAGTGTAAGCTGCTTTTCTTCTTCACCATTACCTCTGCGTACGGCACCAATGATTGTACGTGGATCGATTCTTTCGTGAACATGAAGCGATACTGTGGGCACTTCGAATGAAGTATGTTCTGCTTTACCAGCCCATTGTAGTTGGGGGTCAAGGTGGGGATCGTAGGCATAGGTGGTTTTATTACCGGTGTCTGGATCTGTGTTTTCTGATACGAGCCCTACTGGCGGGTTATTCACTCTTTTCTTGTCCAGGTGTTCATAGGTTTCAATTGGTCGCTTATTATCCGCTTGCTTTTTTCTGGCCATAAAAACCACCTTTTAAAAAAGTCATGTATGTTTTAGTTAACCAATAAATGAATATTATTCATCACTAATGTAACTAGGAAATTCATATACGAACCTTAAAAGCATTTCACAAAACCGAATTAATTGTGCTGCTTCTTCTTTGCTTATAATTTTTATTTCATGCGTTGCTTCGTTACCTTTTATTCTTATCTGATCCACCCACCCCTTACCATCTGGTGGTATATACCCTTTATTTGAAAGATATTCAACATATTCAATGAATTTAAGATCTACTGCGGCACCTTTTGAAACAGCAATATTCATAAGCAGCTTTCTACAACACAATATTGCTGCGGTAAATGCATTGCAGCTAGCTGCACTACGTGCTTCCTCGTAAAGTGTTTCTACCTCTTCGTCTGTAATGTTAGCAACCGCTTCGCCAATAATAGGACTTGGGTATTGATTATTATAGTCGTTAAAATATGAGGGATTGTTACAATGTGGGCATATATAAATTCTGGCGCTTTTGTTTATCACTTTAGAAGTTGCACGATAACCGAGGTTTGAGGCTACCGTATTTGCACAAAAAGCACATTTAAAGGAGGCTGAAGTAATTGTTGTTGGATTATTCCATTCAAGTGTCTTCAATATATTTTCCCCCACATTGTTCAAATAGTGTTTTTAAGCATGCTTCACATAACTATTTCTTTGGCGGATAGCTTGGCGGTTTTTCTGTGTTATTTCCACCAAATAGTGGCGGTGGTGCTTTTACAGGTTTCTTAATATCGGTAGCGGGTTTATAGCCTCTTTTTTCATTGGGCCGATAGCCTTCCTTAAGCGGCTTCTTTTCACTCATTCTAATTCACCTTCCTCCTCAACCTTAAATATTTCCATGCACAAAATGTTCTTTCTCTCTATCAATAATCCTCGTGTCTGATGTTTTTCATAAGTTTCACCATCGGAGAGATTCCAAACATCTTCGACATAAATATCATCATCATGGGGATAACTGGATGCAAACGAATTATTACCATAATATCCCCCGTGTATAATGTTTTCATGTGAGGTTATTCGCAACCAACAGTGTTCGCCTTTTGAAAACAGAGCATCCCAAGCTCTTGGATATATATTAAATGCTTCGGCCTTCTCCCACGGTCTTTGACGAAGATCAATAGCAGTTTCTCTTCGATATCGCAACCACCTAGTGCTTTCTCCAAGGGCCCAGCCGAAGAGTGCAGATAATAAGTATTGTAAAAATGTCATTTATTAGCCCCTTTACTCCACCTTTGCCCTCTCAATCAAAATATCCACCGCTAGCCGAACCAGCTCTGACTTGTCACGGCCTGATTTCTCGTTCAGTTCATCTATCGCCTTCAACTGGTCTGGCCTGAAGTAGTGGGTCATCTTTACCAGGGTGCTGCCTTTGCTTTTCCTTTCAATTGTAATTGTGCTGGTAGAAACACTTGTATCAGCACTTGTACCATTGCTTGCACTATTACTTTCATCAGGGGTTTCACTTGTAATTACCCTTTTACTTTCACCATCACTTTCAATTGTGCCATTACTTTCGTAATCGCTTTTACTTACGCTTGTATTTGTGTTTTTGCCATTACTTTTACTTGTGCTTGTATCTTTACTTGTACTTGTGTCTGTGTTTTCGCTTTCCTTTTTACTTGTAATTATGCTTGCACCATTGCCAGCATTTTTACTTGTACTTTCATTTTCACTTTCACTTGTATCAGCATCTTTTTTTTTGCGAGAATCGCTTAAGTGGGGGAGTATGTTTTCAAAAGGGTCCTCATCCATCTTAAATTTCTTAGGCAAGACAATCAGCTCCTTTTAATAATCTCTTCAGCCAGGGCCATGTAATCTGCAGCGCCTTTGTTTGTGGGATCGTAGGTGAATATATCCTGACGCGCAGATGGGGCTTCGGCCAGCTTAACGCTTTTGCGGATTATCGTGTCAAATAGCAGCTCTGAAAAATGAGTCTGCACTTTTTCAAGCACCTGCCGATCAAGGTTTTGGCGGCCATCGTAAATTGTTCCGATTACGCCGGATATTTTGACATCGTTGTTCATGCGGTGTTTTACGACCTCAATTATTTTAAGCATCTGCGACATGCCCTGCATCGACAGGTATTCGGTCTGCAGCGGGATATAAATATCTGTTGCGGCGGTCAGAGCGTTAACGGTTAAAAGCGCCAGTGTGGGGGGGCAGTCAATGAAAATGTAATCGAATGTGTCGTTAATTTCACCAATCGCATCTTTTAGCAGGTATTCGCGGCCGTGCACGCCGGCAAATTCAAGATCAGCGCTGCTGAAGTTGAGAGAGGAGGGCAGCAGCCATAGTTTGGCCCCGGCCCGCTCAATTTCGATAATCGCTTTATTTACAGCTTTTGCATCTTTGAATGCATCGTGGATGGTTATTTCAAGCTCATCCGGGTTTATCCCCAGACAAGAAGTGAGGTGAGCCTGGGGGTCAAGATCGATGGCCAGTATTTTTTTGCCCTTTATGGCCATCGCCACGCTTAAGTTCACTGTTGTTGTGGTTTTGCCGACGCCACCTTTTTGGTTCGAAAAAGCAATTATCTTCATAAAATATGCCTCCTGCTTGTTGTTTGTTTGCTCTGGTTTATCTTGTAGCAGCTATTTGTACTGTTGGTTACTGGCTTCTAAATAACTCTCAATTGTTGTCTGGCTGATGCGCCAGAGTTTGCCGTGGTAGTGGTTTTACCAACGCCGCCTTTTTGGTTCGTTATTGCGATTACTTTTGCCATAAATATTCCCCGTTCCTTCGATAAATTATTATCTAAACTTACCAACTGTTCTCGTTAACCAATCGCCATTATCAACAATAATCTTTATTCCCAACCTATGAGCTGTTTATGTTTCTCCATTATCTCTATCTCAATAAAAGCCGCCTACTCGGTATCTGAAACCGTTCCCTGGGCAGCCTTTACAAAATCGTTAATCGTCGATTCACTGATGCGCCAAAGCCGGCCGCCGCCGACCTTGGTACCATTAATAACACCTTTCCTGAGCCAGCCTCTGACTGTGCCAGGTGAAACCTGAAGCAGCGCTGCTGCATCTTCGGGGGTTAGCAATTTTTCGGACATAGTCTTTCTCACCCCTGCCATGTTGTTTTAGCTTGTAGATTTATTTTGATCTATGTTGATCTACGTTACAGTGTAACAATATCATCTCGTTTAAATTCTGGCAAGCCCTAATCTGCTGATATCTTAAACGGCATAAAAACAGTCTTTTAGCTTTCCTTTTTTATCTACATTACTTTACATACATAGAATTATAATTATATATATCTTGACTGTTTTATATATTATGTTTACAATAGTAATGCTTTGTAAATATTTTTTTTTACAACTAAAGGAGCGGTCCGTAATGATCAAGCCAAATAAAGAGCAGTTACGCGATTTTATCTTGCACAAAGTAACCAATCATCCAGGTGACATCACCGCTATAACAGCCGACCATTTTAATATAACCAGGCAGGCTGCGCATCGACATGTGGCACTTTTAGTAAAAGAGGGCTTGCTGAAGGCGGAAGGCATCACAAGGAGCAGAAAGTATTCACTACAGCCGGTTGTTGAGCAAACGATCAAGCTGGCTGTACAGAATCTGACTGAAGATAAAGTGTGGCGGGAACACGTTGCACCGCTGCTAACCGGCGTGCCGGATAACGTCTTTAAAATTTGTAATTATGGCTTTACTGAGATGGTAAACAACGTTATCGACCACTCGGAAGGCGATGAACTGACGATTACCATAGCGCTCACTGCTGTGAATATTGATATAGAGGTTAAGGACAACGGGGTTGGCATCTTTAATAAAATCCAAAAAGCGTGCTCTCTTGATGATCCGCTGCATTCATTGTTAGAGCTGTCTAAAGGCAAGCTGACCACTGATCCGAAAAGGCATTCCGGGGAAGGTATTTTCTTTACTGCCCGCATGTTTGATTTTTTTATGATTCGTTCAGGCAATCTGGTCTTTGCCCATCTTGTAGACAGCGATTTTTTACTTGAGATTGAAGCATCACATTTGCAGGGCACCGAAATAATTATGCGCATCGAACTCGCTTCTACGCGAACGGCGCAAGCGGTTTTCGACGCTTTTACGGTTGATAACGCCTTTGGTTTTGATAAAACTATTGTCCCGGTTTTTCTCTCCGCCTATGGTGATGAAAACCTGGTTTCGCGCTCGCAGGCCAAACGACTACTGGCCCGCTTTGAGGTTTTTAAAGAGGTCTATCTTGATTTTACTAAGGTTGAAAGTATCGGACAGGCTTTTGCCGATGAAGTGTTCCGGGTTTTTGCCGACGAACACCCCGATATTAAGCTCGTGCCAATTAGAGCAAGCGAGCAGATTGAAAACATGATCAAGCATGTTACTGCAAATACGGAGCGGTGATTGTAACTAGCAATATTTAGATTTTACGCGATTTTATTAGCCATGTTCTATATTTTTGGCGATTACAATCTCTATAATCATGCTTTTTAGCGATTATAACCGCTAAATTCCTCGATTTTTTCGATTACATCCGTAATAATCTTGCTTATGATCTCTTTCGTAACAAAATAGCAACTTCTTATCCAAAAGCCTGGCCTTAACACTTGACATCTTAACACGTAACCCATGTTATTGCTATGGGTTACGTGAAACCAAGTCAAGGATACCAAAGATGAAACATAACGAGTTTTTCCGAAAGCATCCGGTTTTCACCGGAGACGATCTGGCTAAACATCTGTCGACCTATGGTGAAGTCGGTGAGCGCGCGCAGGAGGCGCTCCTGGCTTACCACCAGAAGGTCGGACGGGTTGTTCGGATTCGTCGCGGGTTATATGCTGCCATCCCTTCAGGCGCGGACAGCGACTCCTATCCGGTCGATCCATTTCTCGTCGCCTCAAAGCTGACGCCGGATTCAGCGTTGACACACCATACGGCACTGGAGTTTCACGGAAAGGCTTATTCGGTACATACACACCTCACATACTCGGCATCGCGCCCGCTTAGACCTCTGACGTTCCGCAACCATCTTTTCCGGGGGACAAGGTTTCCACGCGTTCTCCTCCACGATGGAAAAGAGCATGTTGGCGTTTCGACCGCCGAGCGTGCCGGAATGGAGCTGCGGGTTGCGAGTCTGGAGCGGACATTGGTAGACGTTCTGGATCGTCCGGATCTTTCGGGAAGCTGGGAGGAAATCTGGCGATCGTTGGAGGCCGTCGAATTCTTCGACCTCGACAAGGTCGTGGAGTATGCACTCCTGCTCGGAAACGCGACCACCGGGGCGAAGGTGGGGTTCTATCTCGAACAGCATCTTGAAACGCTGATGGCGGAGGACCGTCACCTCAAAGCGCTTCGTGATCTTAAGCCCCGGCAACCGCACTATCTGGATCGTGCCAAGCGGACATCCGGTCGCCTCTTGTCGGAATGGAACCTGGTGGTCCCCAGGGAATTGCTCGAACGGGCGTGGGGTGAGGTGCTATGAAGATATCCCCCGAGAAGTTGGCCGCTGAAGCGGAAGCTAGCAAATTATTATCTTTATGACATCTTGATTTATTATATCAGTAATGATATATTAATTAGGAGATGATCTGCACCGATGAATGTTAAGTGGGAGGTAGAATATTATTCAACCCCTACCGGTAAAAAGCCGGTTAAAGATTTTATCGAAAGTTTGCCGGTGAAGCAGCGGGCTAAATTTTTTCGGGACATAGAGCTATTAGAAGAATTTGGTACCGGTCTTACCATGCCGCATGCAAAACATCTACAAGAGGGCATCTATGAATTAAGGGTTCGTGTCGGCAATGACCGTTCGCGAATATTGTATTTTTTCTTCGGCGTTCGAGAAATCTATCTGACCAATGGATTTATTAAGAAGACTAGTAAAACGCCGCCAGGTGAGCTTGAAAAAGCTTTAAAGTATAAGGCAGATCATGAAAGAAGGTTTTCAAGATGAAACTTAAAGATCATTTAAAAGAGCAACTTAAAGATCCCGAATTTAGAAGAGAATACGAAGCGCTCGAGCCGGAATATGAGATTATACGTCAAATCATCCTTGCACGCAAAGAATTAAACATAACCCAGCAGGAGCTCGCTGAGCGCACCGGCATTAAGCAAAGTAATATCAGCCGGCTGGAAAAAGGAACCTACAACCCAAGCCTGCAATCTCTAAAAAAGGTAGCAAAGGGCTTAAACAAAGAACTGCATGTTGAGTTCCGCTAATTGTGGTCTATCCTTATGGGGTAGCTAAAAATGCTGAATGTAACAAGTCCAATTAGCGTGTAACGATCAGATTAATAATATGCTTTAACATGCTGCGGCGACCAAACAATAGGCTCTTAATCTACACCTCGGCAAAGAAGTTCTGTTTCGGCCAGTAGTCGACGTCGATCACCTGGTAGGCCCGGCCGCGGCGGTTCTTTAGGAGGACCAGCTCCAGCGGGCGCGGCTCGCGGTTTTTAAGCTCGTTGATATCGTCATCCCCGTTTTTCCTGAGTTGCATGGCCAGCACCACATCGGCGGTGTATTCGATGGCGCCGGACTCTTTAAAAGCCTCGAAAGCAACATCGGTCTTATAGTTGGCCCGGTTGAAGCTGGAAACGGCGATCACCGGCAGGTCGAGGTCGCGGCTTAGGCGTTTTAGCTCAACGATTGTTAAATCAATATGCTGTTTTTCGGTCATGCGCAGGTCGATCGGCTTTAGCACCTGCAGGTAGTCGACAAAGACAACCGGGCGGGCCCCGGTGCGGCCGACATGCTCTCTGACGGTCATTTTAAGCAGGTTAATGTCGAGGTCGAAGTTTCCCTCGTGTAAGGTCAGGTGTTTGGCAGGGCCCTCGCGGTAGTGGGCCAGGGCCTGCTGAAAGTAGGTTTGTGAATAGAGGTCCGCGCCTTTGTAGCTGGTTTTTAAAACGTGGCCGGTGGTTATCTCGCTGTTTTTGTGCTGCTCGTAAAGCACCCGGGCCAAACTGCGGCAGGTCATTTCGTAGCGGCCCATCTCGAGGCTGAAGAAGAGCACCGGCTGCCCCTGGTCGGCGATGTTGTCGGCCAGCTGCAGGGCCAGGGCGGTTTTACCGAGGCTGCTGATGGCGCCGATCACGTAGAGGGCGGGGTAGAGGCCGCCGCCTAAGGTTTGGTCTAGTTTGGGTAGGCCGGTTTTGATATCCACTTCATTTAGGCGTTTCAGCTGGTCGAGTTCGAAGCCGTCCAGCAGGTATTCGTAAGTTGTGCCTTTAAGCGGCATCTTTTCAATCTCTTTTATTAAACCGGCGCGGTCTTTTATTAGATACTCATTTATGTCTTTATAGCTGTCTATTGTCAGTTCGCTAAAGTTAAGGTCCAGCTCGAGCAGGGCTTTTTTTAGTTTTGTGGTGGTGTCGCGGCCGCCCTGGTCGTTATCGAGCGCTAAGATAAACTGCTTTTCTTTGAGGGTGTTTTTGTTTTCTTCCAGGATGCTGATCAGGTTGTCGCTCATCGCGGTAGAGTTAAGGGCAACCGCCCTGAAGCCTATTTCTTCTAAACTCAACGCATCAAAATAGCCTTCGGTGATGAAGATTTGTGTCTCTGTGCTGCCGGGGTCTTTAAGATAGCGGGTGTTTAAAATCTCGGTATTGCCGATATTGCGGTAGCGGTCTTTTTCGTTGTCGCTGCGCAGAATGACAAACTGTTCGCTGACCGGCAGAACATATTTAAAGCTGCTGCCATACTTGTGGCCATCTGATGAATAGCCGAGCCTGTACTGGTTGATTATTCTTTCGCTTAGTCCGCGGCTGTTGTAATAATCTGTTTTGTGTTGGGCGGCCTTCATCACCAGGAGGGCAAGTTCTTTTTTCTCTCCTTCTTGCATGGTTTGTACAGGTTCCGGATCTTTTTGCTTTATTTTTGTAGATGTTATATCTGTTTGTCCGGCCATGGTGCGCAGTTTATTAATCGCTTCTTCTTTTGGCAAGCCTTCGATCTCGATCATAAAATCGATAATACTGCCGCCGTTACAGCATTCACTGAATGAAACATAACTGTTTGTATCCGGATAAATGGTGAAGTGGTCTTTGTGCCCGCAGACGG
>CAYGHB010000021.1:0-13677 GCA_964349375.1 uncultured Syntrophomonadaceae bacterium
CAAAAAAGTGATATATCAAGACCTGACCCCATTACTTCTTTCTAAATCGAAAGCTAATTGTCACCTGCATGCCTTAATTTAGCAGTCTTGATATATCAAAAATTACCCCGTCTGATTGATCGTCTTCCAGGAAGCGAAAACTGATTACTTCTTCGGTTTGAAGGTCAAGGGTATTAAAAACTTCCCAGGCCTGTTCAGTCAATCGGTATAACCGCGAAGGTATTTCCTCGGGTACACCACTTATCTTTACCTCAATAGCTTCAACAGATTCGTTTACCATAACCCCAATAAACCTGCCAGAATCAGTAGATTCTTCTTCCGCCGCTTCAGGATCAATTATAACTACTCTTAACGCTTTGCCCTGCTCCGGGTAAGATTCTGCCAAAAACCCTTCATGATATACATCCACTTTATGCCCCCTGGCGATAAAACTGGTATCAACCTGTTCGCCATCAAGCTCCACTAATGTGTCTTCTTCTACAGCAAAGGATACCGCCCTGTAGCCCTGCTCAAACCATACGCTCCAGGGAATATTAACATCCTCTAAACCGCTGACTACAAGTATTCGTCCATCTTCAATCCTGTAAACAGTACCGCTGATCAATGCTTGTCCGGGCTCCTGGTCAGGCTCATCTCCGTTTACAGCACAACCTGCCCCCAAAAATGCAACCAGGATAGTAGTGATAATCATAAGGTATAATAGTTTTCTCATAGCTCTGTTGCTCCTTTCTTTCTCTGTGTCAGGTCTTAAAATATCCGGGCCCCTAATTATACCTAAAGCAATCAGCCAACCAGTTAATAGGACATCATCCTCAACTGATCATTTCATTAATTGTAAGGCCGATCAAAGCTGCGCTCAAAAGCGCTATTCTCTTTTAACTGTTTATCCCACAAAGAGTTAACTAAACCAAGCCTGGCAAACAACTTAAACAGTCCTATAACGATTAATCCAAAACGAACCGGCACAGCCAGTTTTTGAAGCTCTTTCGGGTTATACCGCCCTTCTGAAACAAGGGTGTCGATTGCCCTAACCATAGGCTCGATCATTTTTTCCCGGGCCTCAGCCGTCCTCATCTGCATCCCCTCCACGCCACCTTTAATGGCCGTGCCCAGATAAGTTCTGTCCAATCTCAAGGCAAGCTGTTCAAAATATGCTTCAAGGTAGTGGGATTGGCTGCTTTCAGGAAAACCAGACTGGATAAAAAAACTGATACTCCCTGCGGAGGCTTCCAGCCTCTCGATAAAATCCACGACGTGGGAGGGCATGGCGTGGACATAGAGGGGCACAAAAAACATCACGTCTCTCTCATGCTTAAAGGCTTCTGACCACTCGCCCCACTTATCTCTTTCCTTTAAATCGCGAATCTCAACCCTATCGCCTAGAGCTTCGCTTACTTTTTTTAATATTTCACCTGAGTTGCTGCGACTCCTCCTGGGAGAACCGCTGTAAATGACCAGCTTATTTATCGGATCAGTTGAAGCAAAAGCTAAACTCCTATTCCCGGGTATTCGCGGTTCCAGGGGATAGAGTTTTAGATTATTTTCTTTTTTTATGCGGTAGGCTTTAGAGCGAAAATGGTAGGCAGTGCGGTAAAGGTAATCCCCGACAACCTGCTCTTCTAAATCTGTCAGGTCTTCCCGATCATAATAAAAAACCAGATCGGGATAGCGCTGATACCTGGCAACATGGTGACATTCTCCATCGACTATTTCAATATAGGGGTGGTAGTGGGGAATTGTTCTGTCCAGAAAAGCCTTAGCCTGATGGTTGATAAACCCCTGCGCCGTATCCATTAACAGGATTACCGTATCACTGTTTACATAATCGCGATAGGATTCGGCCATCTGGTCCTTAATAGCACACTTCCCGGGGGTCTTCAGCCAACAGTTCCAGCAGCCAAGGCATGCAGTAATCGGCTGATCGCCCAACTTTATAATATTAAGAGGTTCGTCATAAAGACTTTGCACCGCTTCAAAAAGCTGTCTGTCTTCTTTAGCACGTAGGTCGAACAATGTTTTCATCAATTCTCTCCTGGTTCCGATAATTAGTTGGTTATCTTACGATAAATAAGCCGGCCAGTCGGTTGGCCAGTCTGGATACTGACAGCTATCTGCCTTAATTAGAGATGCTAACTACTTCCATTTTAACATTAATCCAAGCAACCAGATAAGCCAAGAAGGATTTTAAGTATTTAGATAAGCTCATAGAAAAACCATATTACCATCTTCATCTTTAAAAAACATCTGCTTCTTGATACCACTGGCAATCACATGATGAACTCTTGAACCGGAAAGAATAATCGTGGCTACTTTACATGAATCACGTTGCGCCTTATAATATATATTAGATGGTCTGACTAGTCAGGCTAGGAGGTAAAGAATATGACTACGATCAATCAGACATGGCAGCTTCAAACCGCAAAAAGTAAGTTTAGTGTGGTAGTAAACAAGGCTCTCGAAGGAACCCCGCAATTGGTGACAAAAAAGGGGAAACCGGCTGTCTATATAATCTCAGTAGAAGAATATGAAAAACTAAGAGGTCGGCGAAGTTTAAAAAAACTGCTTCTCAACTCACCGCATAAAACAATTGATATCCACCAAGACAGACAAAAGGATCCCGGGAGGAGCGTTAAAATTTGAATTATCTTCTCGACACTTGCTTTTTGTCGGAATTACGCAAGCCAAAACCCCAAAAAGCTGTATTGGATTGGTTCGAAATAATAGATGAAAAGCGTTTATTCATCAGTGCTTTAAGTATAGGAGAACTCTACTATGGCATTGCCCTCTTACCGGATGGTAAGCAAAAAAAAGAAATTAAAGCCTGGATGCAACAAATTGAAAACAGTTATGCCGACCTGATTATCCCTATTGATGAAAAAGTTGCTGCCCGGTGGGGTGAAATGCGGGCTTTATTGCAAAGCAGGGGAATTACATTAAATGTGGTTGACGGTCTCCTGGCAGCAACCTGTGCAGTATATAGCCTAAACCTGGTAACTAGAAATAATAAAGATTTCAAGGATACAGGCATCAATATACTAAACCCTTGGCAGATGAATATTTGAGGTGCTATCCGCCAGCGATACGGGGACGAGGTACTATACACACGACTAGTCACCAGGACTATTTGTTTGATTCACCAGTCAGAGTAATTGCCGATAGGCGAAATAGCCAATAATGTAGTAGCCTGGCTTGATGTCTTGATGATTATGAACAAAGGCTATTTTGCCATCATTTGTATATTATATTAATTTATGTTATAATAATATACAGTACTAAAAAGTTTACGAAATTGAACATCTCTAAGCCTCCAGATAAATAGACGGGTGTGCGGTGCTTGATGTAACTTTACTTTTTGGACAATAAAATTTTGGAGGCTATAAAATGGACGGAACAGTAAAATGGTTTAATGCAGACAAAGGGTACGGTTTTATTGAGAGAGAAGAAGGAGAAGATGTTTTTGTTCACTTCTCCGCTATCCAGGGAGACGGTTTCAAAACTTTGGATGAAGGACAAAGAGTTGATTTTGATGTAGTTGATGGGAATCGCGGCAAGCAGGCAGAAAACGTAACTCGCATCTAAGGATTATCTTACATTTTGAACTTAGAGTGCTTCCGGATTTATCTGGAAGCACTTTTTTCTATTGCCACTCAGAATCCCAACAAGTTGCTGCCAGGAATAATACTCAATTCTTTAGTGGCTTTATCGGTCAGAATAATTGGCATGAATTGTAGCATCCTGTAAAGCCTTAGAGGAAAGTTTTAAACTTAGGACCCTCTCCAGCAAACCCTTAATTACCTCGCCTGTTGAAATAAAAACCACGCTGCCAATTATAGATGCCCCATGATATATTCTTCCAGAATCAGTCTTTATGTTTCCGCTGAAACAATATATTGCGCCAGTGCCCGCTTTGGCTCAGCCAGGTGACCTCCCAAACGCTACATATTTAAGTCAAATTCATAAAGAGGCGACCTCAAGTGAAAAAGGATAAACAAATAAAACTGCTACCCTATTTTACACTCGCAGCTACGCTTGTTCTCTCCGTTTTACTATGGCAATCATATCAGAACAACGAAGCTTATGTAGATCACTCTACAGCAAAGATTATACTCGCATCTGGATTACTGATCAGTTTTTTGATCTTCTTCTATCTTAGGACGCTACAAGCCACTGGGGACCGAGCTCATTTGATTGCCCAGAAAATGACTGCAACCCTGAGAGAGAGCGCAAATATCGATTTTTAACTGAGAATATTAGCGATGTCATCTGGAATGTCGATCTGGAAGGCCGCCTGATCTATATTAGTCCGGCCATTGAAAAGTTAACCGGTTATACAGTTGAAGAGATCCTGATCATGCCCATCAATAAATTTATCGTTCAGGAAGACTACGATGCACTCATCACAAAGCTAACTGAAGAGCTGACCAAACCAGCAGATGAGAGGGATAATTTTATAATTATGCCGGCTCGCCACAGGACAAAAGATAATAGTATTATTCATGCCGAATTTAGCGCTTCGTGGCTCCTTGATGAACAGAATAAGATTATCGGAGTCCAAGGCAGCACGAGAGATACCACCGAGCGAAGACTGGCTGAGGAGGAAATGCGACGTCAGGCTGAACGAGCCGAATCTCTGCTGCATGTGGCCTCCACCCTCAACGCCAATCTGGAGCTAAAAACCGTGCTCCGCAAAATTTGCGAGGAAACCTGTTTCGCCCTCCATGTGCCGTTGGTCGCTTTTCTGCTTTATGATGAAAGGACCCAAACCTTCGAACTTGCCGATAGTCTGGGCCTGCCACCCGGGTTTGCCGAATCAATGGATCCGCTGCCCCACGCAGTCTACGAGGAACTGTCCCAAAATTTGGGCAAATGCCTCGTTACCCACGATATTACAGCTGTACCTGATCTTCCCTATGAAGAGCTGCTGAATGATTTTAAAATCAGTAAATTTGCCTACGCTTTTCTGGAGCGGGATGGTTTGCCCCTGGGCTTGCTTGTGGCCGGCGCCGCAGGAGGAGAATATCTTTTATCGGATGATGCTCCACAACTTCTCTCCGGGCTGGCTGATCAGGCTGCTTCTGCCATCTCTAATGCAGACCTCTTTCACAGGCTGAAACACTCTAACGAGGATTTGCTTAAAGCTTACGACGCAACGATTGAAGGCTGGGCTTACGCTCTTTCCCTCAAGGATGACGAAACCGAAAAACACAGTCAACATGTCGTCAAGATGAAATTTGCATAGCCCGGAAATTAGACATTGCGGAGGAAGAAATGGCCAATATAAAACGCGGGGCGCTGCTGCACGATATTGGCAAAATGGGCATACCCGACGAAATTCTGCACAAGCCCGGTAAGCTGACCGACGATGAATGGGAGATTATGCATAGACACCCCCAGTATGCCTTTGATATGCTTTCTCACGTCGATTATTTAAGACCAGCGCTGGACATCCCTTATAGCCACCACGAGAAATGGAACGGTAGTGGCTATCCGCAAGGGTTACGTGAAAAAGAGATTCCGCTTGCAGCACGCATATTTGCCATAGTTGATGTGTTCGACGCCCTAATCAGCGATCGTCCTTATCGCAAGGCCTGGGACAGAGGAAAGGTGTTTAACCATATCAAGCAAGAAAGCGGCAAGCATTTTGACCCGCAAATTGTTGATGTCTTCTTCAAACTGATCAACCAAAAAACTCTTTAAATCTAAAGGCATTGCCGATTATAAAGCTTGGAGAATTGCCAGAACCCCAATAATGATCAGGTAGATACCGATTAAATAATTAAGTATCTTAGGGAAAATCATTATGATGATGCCAAAAATAACTGTGATTATCCCTGTTGTTAGATCATTCACCTGAAACATCAGACCAGACCTCCTTTCTTTGCATATTTAATATTTTATCTTCTGCCTTGAAGCAACTGTACTACAACCACAATCAGCGCAATTACCAACAGGAGGTGCACTAACCCACCACCGGTAGCAGTAAGAAAACCAAGAAGCCATAAAACCACGAGGATAACAACGATTGTCCATAACATAGTATTTCACCCTATCTTTCTTCTTATTTTTAACAAAATAGCAAATACACCCTACTTCCATCACTCTATGTTCTTTGAATCCTCAGTAAGGGTAAAAGAATATGCCACCATCCCGAGAACCCATAATATTAAAAGCATGCTCATAATTGATCCAAACATTTTTCCACCCTGCCTTATTTTGTTTTGTAACAATTCCTATTATTTTGCTTTCACGCATATAATATTTGGCAGAGTGCTTAGAAAGCTATTAGCAAAGTTCGCATTTTTTTGTGATCGCTTTTCAATATTTAATGCAGCTTTTTATCTTTTATCTGGTTGGATGAAGGAAGGCTTGAAAGGAGCTGTCGCTACTGAGCGGCATAAGAACACCGGTGTCGGAGAGTGAAAAAACAATTAGCGGGGGCCCTGGGAAACCACCAAGTGGATATCATGGTTTTTGAAAACAGTCATACCGGCAGCAGGCGATTGACCGATCACCACGTTCTCCGGCACTTCATCGCTATAATGTTTGCTGATCATGCCAACCCTGAGACTTGCCATACCAATACGCATCTCAGCAAACGGGAGTAATAATCCTCCAACATCAGGCACCTGAACTGTCGCCGAATCTTGCTGGCTGGAAAAACCAAAGCCTCCGAAAGCAACTTCTTCAGGAGGCTCTTCCCCGGCATCTTGAGGCCTCCTCCCCGCTCCTCCCCTGTCCGACCAGCGGTGATCAGTAGTAATAAAAGGCGGGCGGTCATAGGTGCCGCCTACATGCATATCACAGGCTGCCGAGGGCGCCTGGCCGGCGATGAAATAGTCGCTGATAACAGTTCCGGCTGCGCTGCAGTCGCTGGTTGGCCTTAAACCGGATTTGTCGCAAACCGACAGCCTGACAATCCCTTCCGGCTGTTCGAATTCCTTAATTTCCAGGTTTTTAAAGACTTCCAGGAAGACTTCGCGTAAAATTTTGGTCGAGAAACGCCAACCCTGTTCAATGCTGCCCATCCGCGGTTCATCATAACCCATCCAGAAAGAGGCAACCAGGTTGGGGGTATAAGCAACAAGGTAAACGTCTCTCCAATAATTGGTTGTGCCGGTTTTTGCGGCTACCTGCCGATCTATTCGCAGCTCCCGTCCGAGATAAGCTGTTACGAATTCCTGCAGGATGTCATTGACCAGGAATGCAGCCTGGGGGCTTAAAACTTTTTCCGGTTCAGCCTTGAATTCGTATAATATATTACCCTGCCAGTCAATAATTTTTTCTACGGTGTGCAGGTCAACTCTATGGCCCTGGTTGGCTAAAACGCCGTAAGCCTGAGCCATATCAACGGCGGTGACTCCCAAATGAAAGCCACCCAGAGTGAGGCTTAAGTTTTCTACCTCTTCCGGGGTTATGGTTGAAATACCCATCTTTTCTGCATATGCAACGCCGGTTCGGGTGCCAAGCGCCTCGAAAGCGCGAACTGCCGGCAGGTTATAAGAATAGATCAGCGCCCTTCTGGCCGGGATCATCCCTCGAAACTGGTAATCAAAGTTTTCCGGAAACCAGTCTCCCAGCGGCCCGATATAAGGAGAATCATCCAGTGTTGAGCCGGCTCCGGCCAGGGTTCCCTCTTCAAAGGCCGGCCCATATGTGATAATTGGCTTGATTGCCGAACCGGGCTGACGCAGGCTGATAAAGCGCAGTACCTCATCTGCGCCTTTGCGGTATTCACGACCCCCGCCCAGGGCTTTTATCTGGCCGGTAACCGGATCAGCGACGACTATTGCCGCCTGGGGTTGTGGTATTCCGTTTTCTTCATCAATAAATTCCTCCAGCTGACTCCGTGACAGCCCTTCGTCCGGAGGCAGGGTGGAAATTGCTTCCCTGACCTTTATGATATCAACGTAGATCGTAGTCGGATAAAGTTCGGCCTGTTCCAAAACACTCTCCACATGACTTTGAATCGAAGGCTCCAGGGTGGTATAGACATGCAAACCTCCGTTATAGATGGCCCTGTATGCTTCCTCCCGGGTCCCGATTGAAGGGATTGAGGTTAGAATCTTGATCAACTCGGTGTGGACCACATAGTCGACAAAGTAAGGGAAGGGGAAATCGGTAATGCGCGGCTCGGCATAATGGAGCCTGCGTTTGAGTATTTGTTCGTACAGGGTTTCAGAGATAAATTCAAGTCTGACCATATTGGCAAGGACGTTCTGCATGCGTTCTTCAGCAGCAGCTAAGTTATCAATCGGGTTGTAGAAATTCGGCGAACGCACCGCGCCGGCCAGGATTGCCGCCTCGGCAACACTTAAATCTGTAGCGCTTTTTCCGAAATAGGTTTGAGCGGCAGCTTCAACCCCGTAGGCTGTATTGCCAAAGTAGATCCGGTTTAAATACAGCTCCATGATCTCATCTTTACTGTAGATTTTTTCGAGCTGGATAGCCAGCCAGATCTCCTGAATTTTGCGCTTATAGCTGGTTTCAGTAGTTAGAAAGGCATTCTGGGCCAGCTGCTGGGTTATGGTACTTGCACCCTGCACAATTGAACCGGCCTTAAGGTTGATGTAGGCTGCCCGGATGCTGCCGGTAATGTCAAAACCAAAATGCTGGTAGAAACGCTCATCTTCAATAGCGATAAAGGCCTGTTGAACATACTCGGGTATTTCTTCCAGGCTAACTATGACACGGTGTTGGTCGGCATGCAGTGGAGTAATCTCTTCGCCGTTGATATCATAAAGGTACGATGTCTGGTTGGTTTCCAGACGGGTCGGATCGAGGGGCGGAGCTTCATTAATATAGTTAAAAAGCACGGTTGCCGTGGCGGCGCCGGCGATCAGAAGTAACAACAAAACGACCAGGATGATTATTTTTACGATGCGGCGTTTTTTAGAGGGATTTTTGACGGTTGATAGGCTTTGGCTGCTATCAATAATTACTACCGGCTCTTTATTATTAGTCACTTAGTGAAACCTCTCTCAACGAAAAGAAAGTAATCATTTTTAATAATTTAAACTGACAATTTAATGATAACACAAAAGCAGGCAGCAGGGAAGATCTGAAGATATGAATAAATGGCTTACTGTGTTCATAAGTTGACATAATATTAGTTTCGTGATACAATGAGATAGTTGGAAATAAAAGGAAAGAGGTGCAGAATTATGAAACGATATCTTGGATATATGCTCGTTCTGACGATAGTGTTCGCTTTTATGACGACAAGTTTTGCAGCAACGCCTGAACCGTTAACCGGTAAAGGATATACTGCTTTAAGCGAACAGGTATGGGCTTCAAGCGTCTCGGCTTACTCCGGTCAGTCAGGGTCTTACAGCGTGGGAATGCAGGCGGCTTATGGCGTGTTTGTTGATGAGGACGATAAAGATTACGTAGGTGATTACTTCAATATTGAACAGAAGTCCTATGTATCTGATGGAGAAACCAAGCGCCATATCGATATCAGCAGCCCGGTTTCCGGTGCTTACCTGATGGAAGATGTGAATGTGATCGGTAAGGCTAAAATTTCGGATTACTTTTCACTGGTCAATTATAAACCAGGTCTGGCAGAAGACACGGGCTGGTTGGTAAACTGGCTGAAGTACTTTTAAGAAATTGCATAGACTTTAAGCAATTAATTGAGCAAAAAAGGGAGGGGTGCATCTAACCCCTCCCTTTTTGCTACATCTAACGATCTAGCAAACCCTTAAGCAGCGCTTGACAATATCCCTATAATATAAAATCCTGATAGCCTTCATTCTAGTCCAGGGCATCTTAGACCGCAGTTAAAATGGTTTTGACATTCATTGGGGCGTCAATAGTTAATATTTATTTAAATATGAGAACATTGCTCATTGAGTTCTAAGGATCATGCCTGATATCATTTTTGTAGCATCTATGGTGGGTCGTAATTTAGTTTCCATGGAAGACCGCGCTATTCGAGCTGCCAATAAGATGATCAGTAAAATAACGGAAACCTTTTATATTAAACACATAAGATAAGCCATTCCGGGTTTAGGAGGGTTAAATTTGAATATTGGTGTCTTTACTGATAGTTTTCGCCCATATAGCAGTGGAGTTGTCAGATCAATAGAGCTTTTCGCACGGGAATATAAAAAAAATGGGCATTCTGTTTACATTTTTTGCCCGGATTATCCCCTGATGCGCACATTAGAAGAGGAACGCGTATTTCGTTTTATGTCAGTTCCCTGGCCTACCATGACCAATTTTTCGTTGCCGATACCGATATCGGCATATCTTAATCAAACTATTGAGCGTCTCAGTATCGATATAATACACGTCCACTCCCCATTCCTGCTCGGCAGGTTAGGCGCAAGGGCGGCAAGGCGCCATAAACTGCCCCTAATCTTTACTTTCCATACCCTTTACGAGCAATATGTGCATTATTTCCCGTTCGTCGAAAATACCTCAAAAAAGGTAGTGCAGGCAATTGCCCGAGATTTTTCCAATCGCTGCAATGTTGTTGTCGCTCCATCATTATTAGTCGTGGATTATCTTCGTCATATCGGTGTCAAAACGCCTATCGTCAAGATACCGACAGGGATCGACATGGCTGAATTTAAAGAGCTTGATGGAAACTGGTTGAAAAACAACTATGGTGTCAGACCGGAAGAAAAAGTCCTGTTATTTGTCGGGCGACTCGGCAAAGAGAAGAATGTTGACTTCCTGTTGAAATCGTTTCAAGAGGTATCAAAACATATTCCGGATTGCCGTCTGGTGTTGGTAGGCAAAGGTCCGCTGGAAAAAGATTTACGCCAGCTATGCCGGCAACAAGGCATTGAGGATAAAGTTATTTTCACCGGGGAGCTGTCCCGCCAACTAATAGTTCACTGCTATGCCAGCTCAGATTTATTTGTATTCCCCTCCGTATCAGATACCCAGGGTCTGGTGATCGGAGAAGCAAAAGCAGCCGGCGTTCCGGTGGTCGCTATTCGTGCTTTCGGACCGGCAGAAATGGTTAATCACTTTGAAGACGGGTTACTAACCGAACATTCACTTCCCGCTTTCACTGAGGCGATTATTAAACTTCTTAAAGATAAAGAGCTTTATGCACGTATGAGCAAGCAGTCATTAATCAATGCCCCGTTAATCTCTTCTGCACTTTGTTCAGAGCGTATGCTTAAGGTTTACCAGAATTTGATCGATGATCAAGCTTTTGCTTCACGTGGCAGAAAACCTTATAGTAAAAGGCCGTTTATAGATGAACAATATATTGCCTGACTGATAAACCTTTTTCCTGAAGCCTGGATCGTAAATTGCTATAATATCACTCAACAGATATCTCCGGGTGAAGTGGCCAAAGCTCTTGCCAGCCGTGGTATCCCCCGCGAAATGTCGTCCAAACCAGGCTGCGAGTAGCAGAGCCGCATCTGATTATTGCCCCCTTTGCCGACGTAGAAAGCAGTTCCCGCCACGTAGGCGACCCGGGCTTTCTCAATACAGTGAGACAAAAGCTGCGCTGTATCGATCTCAGGTGAAAGAGTAACCCAGGTGTAAAATCCCCCTTCCGGGTTGGTCCAGGTTGTTCCGTCAAGAAAGTCGCGGGCGATCAAATCGAGTGACAATCGGGCTCTTTCCCCAAGCAGGCGGACCGTCTTGCTAATTTGCTTCTCAATCAGGCTTCTGCGTCCAAATTCCAGGACCAACAGCTGCCCGAAAGAATTAGAGCACTGGTCCATGCCTTGACGCACCTGGATGGACCGCTCGATAATCTCGGCTGCTGCATGAATCCAGCCGATTCGGATTCCGGGGGAAAGAATTTTGGAGAAGGTGCCAAGGTAGATAACTCTTTCGCCAGTATCCAGGGCCTTGAGGGTTGGTACTTCTTCCCCGGCAAAACGGAAATCGCCATAGGCATTATCCTCAATGATTAAGAACCCGTAGCGGCCGGCCAAAGCCAGCAGTTCCTGCCGCCGCCGGAAAGACATTGTCTGGCCGGAAGGATTCTGGAAGGTGGGGACTGTATAGAGCAGCTTAGGTAGGGAGCCCTGAAGCCTACGTTGCTCAAGTAATTCGGTCAGCCGGGTTGTGTCGAGCCCTTCAGAGTCGACGGGTACAGCATCAATCCTGACATCATAAGCGGCAAAGGTGCTCAGTGCTCCAAGGTAATTAGGGGCTTCAACGACAATCCTATCCCCACGGTTCAGGAAAACACGACCGAGAATATCCAGTCCATGGAGGGAGCCGCTGGTCACCATTATCTCGTCGGCAGCTGCCGGCATCCCCAGGCGTGACTGACGCTCGGCCAAGAACTCCCGCAAGGCAGAGAATCCAGCAGTAGGACTACACCCGAGCACAGTAAAAGGCTCTTCCACCAGCAACTGCCTGGTTATCTCTGCAGCCTCCCCGGGTAGAAACATTTCAGGAGCGGGAAAACCGCCGGCAAAAGAAATAATGTCGGGCCGCTCTGTCAATTTAAACAGTTCAGCCAGGGCGGTACTTCCCGGTTGGCGTGTCAGGTCGGAGAAGTAATCTTGAAGGGCCAATGGTTTTCCTCCCCAGCAATTCTTAGTCAGGTGAGCATGTTTTCTTGAGGATGTTTGAGGAAAGTATAACAACCTTTTGTCAGGGTAGTCAACCACAACGGTTGCGCCAAAGCGATATTGTGACATTCAACATAAAGAGGAAAGACAAAAGCTTCTACAGGAAGCTGTGAAATATTTTGAAGATAATAGTCTTAAGGCAAGGGCCATTCTTAAAGAAGTACACCTGGCAATTATTTACATCAATAGCTGCAGCTAATAATCCGCCTGCTATCCAAATCTAACAGTTAATACGATACGGAATATAAGTTCCCTCTGGAATAGTATCTATATATTGTTTGCGAAAACCCGGGTTTTGCATCCGACAGGTTAACGCCTGCCATTGATATGCCGGATGGCTTGTGAGGCCATGCCACAGTTCACCAACTGACGATTCCCTGATATTACCAAAGCTGAGAGGCGTAAAATCACAGGGAGTTAGGTCTCCCTGGGCAGTGATATGAATTTGAAATTTAGCAGCCAGGCAACCAATAAAGCGGGAAAAACTTTGTCCACTGTTAGTCCAGCTCTGGGTTACAACCCTAAGCTTATTTCTGTAACGCCGATTAATAATTTTCATGTCTGCGATAAGCCGGCGGCGTGATATTTTGTCGATCAAAAATTCATTTTTTTCGCGCAGACTTCCAGTTTCTATTGCATCAAAGACGGTTATCTCGCTGACACCCCAACTTTGGACCAGGCTGGCGAGATCAGGTAAAAAACCTCTTTCGATCCTGTCACGGGTTGCAAAGGTTGATATTCCTACCAACAGACCTTTTTCCCTGGCCTCCCTTGCTCCCTCCCCGACTGCAGCAAATGCTCCTTTAAAACCGCGCATCTGATCATGCTCGATTGGATCTGCAGAGTCAAGGCTTATCTGGAGTCCATAAAGGCCTGCTGATTTTAACTCTGCTATCATGCTGCTACTTAAGGTTGCTGCATTGGTGAATACCTGGGTGACGGCCAATTCACCGGGCACAGAGGCAATCAAGCGGGTTATGTCTTTGTTAAGGAGCGGTTCACCGCCGGTAAAAGTAATATTACTTACACCCAAAGCCAGACATTCATCAATAACCCGACGTATTTCCTTATAGCTCATATCCGATCGCTTTGGATCCCGACCAGAAGCGCTGCAATGTTT
>CAYGHB010000022.1:0-13671 GCA_964349375.1 uncultured Syntrophomonadaceae bacterium
GACTTGGTGTTGCACGGCCTGTTCAGTAAGAACAGGCATTAATAAACAGGAGGTGTTTTAAATGTCCGGTAAACCGCGTTACCTGAGCCCCGAATGGAAAGAGCAGGTAGAAGCGCTGCTAAAGAGTGAACTGACCCCGGAGAAAATGAACCATATTACCTCATCCATGTCCAATATCTATTTGAACTGCCCCGACGGAAAAGAACACTATATGTACTTCGGTTTTGTTGACGGCAAGCTGGATCGCTTCTTAGTTGAGGAAGGGGAAGCGCCACAAGCGGAGTTTAAAATATCAGGCGACTATGAAACATTTGCAAAGATTTCACGGGCGGAGATGAATGCCCAGGTTGGATTGATGAGCGGCAAATTGAAGCTGAAGGGCAATATGGTCAAAGCTTTAAAACTGGCTTCTATTGCCGATCGCTTGAACAAAGTAATTGCCAGGGTAGAGGCAGAATTCTAAAGAGGAGGTTTGCAATTGATTAGCCACGATCCATATTTTATTGATTTTCCGGCTCGTATTAAGAGCATTCAGAATGAAATGGCCAAAGAAGGTCTCGATGTTTACCTGGGTTCGAGGCTGCGCACTCTCTCCTGGACCCTGGATGCCTTTTGTCCCTGGCGCAGCTATGTTATCATTCCCCGAGAAGGACTGCCGGTGGCCTTTACATTTGTGATCGATGCCGCCCGGGTTGGCGATGACAGCTGGCTTGATGAGGATAGTGTCCGGGGTTATGCCCCCATGGGTGGTCAGGACCAGATTACCCAGATTGCCGACTATATTATTGAAGACCTTAAGGCGGGCCAGGGCAAGATCGGTTATGAAACTGGTTTATCCAATTACCTCCCCGAGGGCAATTTAACACAATATGAATACGAAGCCTTTAAAGCGGCCCTGCCCGGTGCGATTTTCATCAACGCCCACCATATTGTCGATCAACTATCTTTAATCAAAGATGAAGGCACCATTAACCGTTTTCGCGAAGCTTCGCGCCAGGTTGATGCGGGCCATAAGGCTGTATATGAAGCGATCAGCGACGGTGGTTTTAAAAAATTGACCGAAACGGAAGTAGCCGGGATTGGCGCTTTGGCGATGCGCCAGGAAGGTAGCGAGTGGGAATGGTCTTTTACCGGCGGCAACGAAATTGCCAGTGGTTACCGCACTGGTTATACAGGAGGAGCCTGCACGCCGCCGGGGCGGCGCAAGCTGGCAGCCGGAGAGCCGCTGATGGTAGATCTGCATGCCATGTTTAAACTGGGGCTTGGTGACCACTCTGTAAACTACTTGCTTTCGCCTGTCAGCGATCGCCAGTGGTGGCATGCTAATAATTTTATAAATATTGTCAGAAAAACACATCAAACTTACCGGGCCGGCATAACCCCTTCCGGCCTGGCGGCTGAAATGCTGGGGTTTGCCGATGATAACGGCTTTGCCGATTATATGGTGCCCGGTTTTGAGCACGGTATCGGGATGATGGGCGATGAATGGCGGATCGGCAAGCATGACGGCCCTATCCCGTACTGGACCGATCCTTTCCATGTTTACGAGGAAAATGAGATGCTGATCTGCGCTATGCAGTACGCCTGCGCTGACGATAAGATCGGCTTTCGATATGAAGCGCCGATCGTAATCAAGAAAGACGGTATTGAACTTTTGCCTAAATACCCACTGGAAATAATCGAAATAAAGTAGCCGAACGACTTAAAGGCGCCTGCAAAGCTTTATAGGTTTGAGCTTGCCGGGCGCCTTCATTATATCTGTTTGGCTCTCGATGCCACGCTTATCTTAGCGGCACATAGGGTGGCAAACGTTATATAATAAAAAAAACGAAAAAGAGGAATGATCATGATCTTTTATTTCACAGGCACAGGAAACTCACTTTATGCAGCACAGCGTTTAAGTCACGAACTTAACGAGCCTCTGGTTTCAATAGCAGCTGAATTGAATAGTGGAAGATCGCTAGAATACAATCTTTCCCCGAACGAAAAAGTGGGCTTTGTTTATCCTGTCTATGCCTGGCAGCCGCCTTACATGGTTATGGACTCGATCAAAGCAATGAAGATTAATAATTATAGCGGTAACTATATTTTTTCTGTCTCAACCTGCGGTGATGAGGAAGGTTTTACGACCAGGATCTTCAAAAAAAGTTTGCTGCGAAGAGGGCTAATATTAAACAGTGGGTTTTCTCTTGTTATGCCAAACAACTATATGATTGGCAGTTATAATCTTGATTCCGAGGCAGAAGTTGAAAAGAAATTAGCTGCTGCCGAAGGCAGGCTTTCTGAAATAAGTGCGGCCATAAAAATAAAACAGGATAATCTCTTTGATACGGTGATCGGCAACCAAGCTTTTAAGAAATCCTATATCACAAACTTCTTTTTTAAGAAATATGCCATGAATACAAAGAAATTTCATGCAACTGATAACTGCACCGCCTGTGGGCTCTGTGCAGCAATTTGCAACACGAATAATATAACGGTAGAAGGTAAACCAGCGTGGGGTAATATATGTGTTCAGTGCTTTGCCTGTATTAACCGGTGCCCCGAAGCAGCAATCCAATACGGAAACCATACACAGACAAAAGGGCGCTACATTAATCCAAAATGCCGGTTTCCCGAATAAAAAGAGGAATGATTACACCATTATCAAATATAAGTTGTAAGTGGTATCAATAAGAATGTTGGTTTTTAAGACATAGTATCGCTTGCCTGAATTGCTTGCTTTTTATAAGATGTAGTTGACGGCAGGTTCTTGCTTTGCAAACCAACAAATACCATGATAGACCATTATTGTTACAAGATTTGACCCCAGGATTGTGCTATACGGGAGGTAATATGGATACAAAAAAGTTAAAAGACAAGTTACAGTTTGGACCCAAAGCCTGGCGTGGGGCAGCGGTTTCCCTACTGGTTTGTTCCGTTCTTTTCTACGTGGCTGTATTCTGGGGTGGGGGAGTCCACAGTTTTTTAAACGGGTTACTTAATCTAAGCTTTGCTGTTTTGCTTGGTTTCTTATCGCTATCGCTCTGCTCACTAACTGTTAAGGTTTTGGCTTGGATTCAACTTATTCAGCAGCCTTACCGCTCGGTTCTAATTGGGGCGCTGGTCTTACTGATGAGCCTTTTAGTTGCCACTCTCAGACCCTTAAGCAATGCAATTATCTTGGTCTTATATTTAGTTTTGGCCGCATCTTTATTGGGCGCAGGCATTGGCGCAGCCAGGTCGGCGAGAAAAGAGGGGCGCCCCTGGAAGTTTCCTGCAGCGCTTGGCATTGCCGGAGGGCTTGGGCTGTGTGCTCTCATAATCTGGATTGCCTGGCCCGGTCCTTCTTATAAAATACCTGAACCGTTAAGCAGCCTGCGGGAGCAGCCGGCTTTGAGTCTGGAACACCCGGCAGAGGCCGGTCCCTATAATGTGCTGACCCTGTCCTACGGCAGCGGTACGAATATACGCCGCAGTGAGTATAGGGAGGATGCCGATTTTTATACCGAAACTGTAGATATATCATTGTTGGTCAGCAAGCCAATGGCTCCCATAGTATGGTTACGTGATATCTACTGGGGTTTTAGCCTGGATGCGGTCCCTTTAAATGCGCGGGTCTGGTATCCCGAGGGCAACGGGCCCTTTCCGCTGGTTTTGGTTGTGCACGGGAACCATATGATGGACGATTTTTCCGACCCCGGCTACGATTACTTAGGAGAGCTGCTTGCCGGCCGCGGTTATATTGTGGCATCGGTTGATCAAAACTTCTTAAATGCCGGCGGCTTCATTGAGGCGATTCTGGGCAGTTTGGGAAACGAAAACGATGCTCGCGCTTATCTTCTGCTTCAGCACCTATCACTCTGGCACAGTTGGAATGAAAGTGTAGGTCATCTTTTTAACGGCAAGATTGATACCGATAATATTGCCCTGATTGGCCATTCCAGGGGTGGTGAAGCGGCTGCCATAGCGGCTGCTTTTAACAATCTGTCTTATCACCCAGACCATGGAGAGCTAAGCTTTGACTTTGGCTATAACATCCAGGCAGTAATTGCTATTGCTCCCTCAGACGGGCAGTATCAGCCTCGCAGGCGGGGTACAGAACTTAGCAACATCAACTACCTGGTGCTGCAGGGTTCTGCCGACAGTGATGTTCGCTCTTTTCAGGGGGCTATGCAGTACGATCGGGTTTCCTTTACGGAAGACAGTAATCACTTTAAAGCAGCAGTCTATATTCAGGGCGCTAACCACGGGCAGTTTAACACCCGCTGGGGCCGGATAGACCAGACAATAATCCGGTTCTTCCTGGATCGCAGCAGTATTATGCCGGCAGAAGAACAGGAATTGGCGGCCAAAGTTTTTATCAGCAGCTTTTTAGAAGATACGCTAAAAGGGCGCCAAGAATACCGGGTTCTATTTACAGAGCCCTTTCGGAGTCTGACCTGGCTCCCGGATACCTACTGTTTTATCCAGTATGGTGATGGAGAGGCTTTGGTTATAGCCGACTTCGGGGAGGATCTGGATCTGACCACGCTAACCGTTGCCGGAGGAAGCGCTCTCGGTGAGAATCTTCTTACCTGGAATGAGAAGCCGGTTGAACTGGGCTCAGGGCGCCTGCGCGACTCGATGAGCCTGCAACTCGGCTGGCCCCGTGACAGTGAGAAAGAAGCTGCTTACACCCTGACCCTCCCTGAAAAATTGGTAGAGCTTCAGAGTGTAGAAGCTCTCTACTTCACCGTGGCAAATGCATCTGTCAACCTTGAGCCTGTCGATTTTACAATTATGCTGAAAGACCGGGCCGGAGAAGAGGCAGCTTTGCCGTTAAGCCACATCGCTTCTTTGCCAACTTCACCACAATACCGTATGTTTAAAAAACCTTTGAGCGCAGAATTTTTAGCGGAACCTGTATTTACCACCTATAGGTTTATACTTGCAGATTTCAAGCAGGTTAACAGTTCCTTTAACCCTGAAGCTATTGCTGAAATCAGTTTTATTTTTTACGGTTCTGCAGGAACTATTTATCTCGACGAAGTCGGTTTTCGCCTTAGTAAATAAGCTCTTTATTTAATACTCATTGTTTCTGTTCAATTGATCACTCACACTTACTTCCCAATCGAGTTCCCTTAAATTTGCCTGAAAAATTTCAAAATCCGTTGACAATTCTTTTAGGTATGTTAAAGTTGTGTTGTAAAATATAAAACACAGTTGCAAAATATGCAACAATTAAAAAGATGTATCAGCAATCCCCCAACTGCTAAAGAATTTAGTCTTATGGAGGTGTTTTTGTGGTTCTTACGGGAGGACAGGTTGTCGCTAAAAGTTTGGTTAGAAACAAGGTGCCCTGGGTTGCCGGGATTCCGGGGCATGGGTGTCTTGGCCTGGTTGATGCGTTTCGCGAAGAGAAAGAGAATCTACCCGTTTACCTGGTGCGGCATGAGCAGAGCGCAGTTCACATGGCCGACGGTTATTACCGGGTGACCGGTGATCCGGCAGCGGTATTTACCTCTATCGGCCCCGGCGCCCTTAATCTTGCCGTGGGGTTGGGGACGGCCTATGTTGATTCAACTGCCATGATCTCGATCATCGGTGAGACCCACTCTTATATGTTCGGCAGAGGGGTTCTTCAGGAGATTGAACGAAAACGGGTTGCCGATTCCCTGAGAGTGTTGGAACCGCTGACAAAATACTCAGCCTGTATTACCCAGGGCAACCAGCTTCCCCATGCTTTGACAAGAGCTTATATGGCCATGAAAACAGGACGCCCAGGACCAGCCGTGCTGGCTTTAACCATGGATGTTCAAAGTGAAGGAGTGCCGGCAGGTTTAAAAGATGAAGCGTTGGAGTTTCCGGGGCCACCTGCCCCTGATACCCAGCTTATTGCCCGGGCTGCGGCATTGCTTAACAGCGCCCGACGCCCTGTAATTCTGGCCGGAGGCGGTGTCCTGCGCTCGAAAGCATTTAAAGAACTTGTTCAGCTCGCCGAGAGGCTGGGCGCAGCCGTAATAACCACCATGGCCGGTAAGAGCTCTTTTCCGGAAAACCATCCTCTTTATGGCTGGCATGCCGGTTCGAAGGGGACAGTATGTGGCAATGAACTGGCCCGCAGCGCCGATGTTTTACTGGCTCTGGGGTGCCGCTTTGCCGACGAGACTACTTCATCATACCGGCAGGGGATCAGCTTTGATATTCCCCGGACCAAGCTGATTCACGCCGATATTGATGCGGCGGAAATTGGTAAAAATTACGATGTGGAAATAGGTATAGTTGGTGATGTCCGGTTAGTGCTGCAGGGATTGCTCGATGAACTGGGCGCTGCTTCGAAAAACTACCTGGACAAAACGTATACAAAAGAAATCGGTGAAAAGAGAGAACAGTGGTTGGCATCACTTAAAAGCTTCCGGGCCGACCATTTCTCGCCGATTACCATCTCGCGTTCTCTGGCCGAGATTCGCAGCGCTCTTCCCGCCGATGCTTTTGTGGTTACTTCTTCGGGTCACAGCCAGGCCCAGGTTTTACAAGAGTTTCCGTTTTATGAGCCGGGAACCCTGGTTACGACCGGTGGTTTCTCTACCATGGGCTTTTCCCTGCCGGCAGCCCTGGGGGTCAAACTGGCTTACCCCGATCGGCAGGTGATGCCGATTGTTGGTGATGCTGATTTTCTGATGACTGTTCAAGAACTGGCGGTTGCTGTTCAGTATGGTATCGCTATTAAAGTTGTGGTGTTTAATAACCAGGGCTTTTTATCGATCAGGGATTTGCAGAAAGATGTTTACGGCGAAGACCGAAGCTACGCCGTAGAGTTTAACGGCCTTAAAGGTCAACCCGAAGCCCCTGATTTTGTCGCCCTCGCCCGCTCTTTTGGTTTAAATGCCAGGAAGGTATCACAGCCCGGCGAAGTGGGGCAGGCGGTAAAAGATATCCTTGCGGAAGATGGCCCTTCTCTCCTTGAAGTGGAGGTTAACAGAGCCTATCCCTGGTCTGGCGGCAATGCAACGGGTTGGTGGGATGTGCCCGTACCGCTTTATCTTGAAGAAAGAAGGTCAAAGTATGAGCAAGCCCGAAATGAAGAGCAGCTCTCAAGGTAGCCTGAAAACTCTGCTTAAGGGTTTAAGAGCGCTTGAAGAGGTCTGCCGGAGGAAAAATGGGCTGAAACAAAGTGAACTGGCTGTTGTGCTTAAGGCAGACAGGAGTACAGCGTTAAGAATTTTAAATACCATGATCGAGGCTGGTTATCTATACAAAGATGCCGACGGTCGTTATCATCCCACCATGAGAATCCCCTGGCTTTCGCACCTGATTCTTGAGGGGATGGAGATCCGCGGTTATGCCCGCAAGCATCTGGAAAAGGTTACTAATGAAACGGGTTTTTCCTCTCACCTGGCGATATTATCAGAAGGTCAGGTGGTTTACGTTGACGGAGAAGAGGGCAGGGGAATGATTAAGGTAAACGCCGGTATTGGCAATGTTGCCCCGGTGCATTGTTCGGCCACGGGAAAAGCGCTGGCTGCTTACCTGGAGGAATCTTCCCTGAAAACGGTTCTGCGCAGTCTTTCCGGGGATAGTTTTCCGCAAAGGTATACGGCAAATACCATTAAAGATTTTCCGGAACTGTTGGAAGAGCTCTCACTGACCCGGCAGCGTGGTTATGCTGTCGATAATGAAGAATATGAAGTGGGCATCAAGTGTGTTGCTGTTCCAATTTTTGATTATACGAGGGCAGCAGTTGCGACAATAGGGTTATCGGGCACTGTTTCTAAAATTGAAGAAATCGGTATTGAGTTGCTGGCAGAAAAGCTGCAGGCTGCGGCAGCCGCTGTTTCTTCAAACCTGGGTTATGCAAATAGTGAAAAGCGTGGTGAAGAAAATGCGTAAAGTTGCTTTTGCCGGGTGTGGGCGCATCTCTGATTTACACATCCTGGGTTATGATAATTATTCTAAGGCTGCGGTTGTGGGACTTTTTGATGTTGACCGGGAAAAAGCGGAAGCGAAGGCTGCGACCTGGGGAGTTGAAAAAGTCTACAGCAGTTACGAAGAGCTGCTTGCTGATGACGATCTTGACGTTGTTGAGATTTTAACTCCCCATCACCTGCATTGTGATATGACTGTGCAGGCGGCAAAAGCGGGAAAGCATATTTCCCTGCAAAAGCCGATGGCAATGACTATTGAGGAAGGGCAGAAGATGATCGATGCTTCCCGCGAAGCCGGCATAAGTTTCAGGATCTATGAAAATTTTGTTTATCTGCCGGCTTATAAAAAAGCGAAAGAGTTGATTGATTCCGGAGCGATTGGCGAGCCAAGAATGGTTAGTATCCGCCTGCGCAGCGGATCAGGAAGGGGTGCCTGGGATGTGCCCATGGAATCCTGGCAGTGGCGTCTTAACCCGGATACATGTGGTGGCTGCCTGATCATGTTTGATCACGGGTATCACCTTTATTCCGTGGCGGTGAACCTGGTTGGTGGTGTCGAGAAAGTAACGGCATGGATGGAGGCCCTGGAACTGTCTCCCGGATCGGGCTTAATGGTAAATTCTCTTTCCACAATGATGTGGAAATACCGGGACAAACCCGCGTACGGTACCATGGATATGGTATTGTCTCCCGGATTAATGATTGAGACTGCTCATTATGCTGACGAAAACAGGATCGAGGTAACAGGTACAGAGGGGATTCTTTTTATTAACGGCAGCACGGGACGAATCCAGAACAGGCCGCCCCTGGAACTTTATAAAGATGGGGTTACTACATGTTACGAAGATTTGCCTGTTGGGTGGGATAACAGTTTTGTTCTGGCCACCAGGGACTTTATCGAAGCGTTAGATAAGCAGGAGCAGGCTGCCCTTTCTCCGCAAAGAGGACTGGAAGTTTTAGAGTTTGCCTTAGCGGTAAGGGATTCCGCTGCCGGCCGACAGACAGTTGAGCTGACCCTGCCCCATGCCGAGTGAGGAGAGCTGCCTGTAAATAATCCAGAAGGCCGGGTTATCCAATAGATTGATCCTGGCCGGGAAGTTTTACAAATAAGAAAGGTGGGACTATTGATGCGTGTTGCGGTAGTTAACGAAGTGAGCGCCGCTCTTAAGAATCCGGATATCTTAAAAGCGCTTGAGGGTTTTTGTTGTGAGCTGATCAATGCCGGGATGCAAAGCCCTGATGATCAGCCGGAGCTTACCTACATCCATACCGGATTAATTTCCGCCTTGCTCCTGAATCTTGATGCGGCAGATATTGTTGTCGGCGGTTGCGGCACGGGTCAAGGCTTTCTTAACTCGGCGATGCAATATCCCGGTGTGTTCTGTGGGCTGATCGCAGATCCTCTTGATGCCTGGTTGTTTTCACAGATCAATGGTGGAAACTGCATTTCCCTGCCCTTGAACAAAGGCTATGGCTGGGCGGGAGATATTAACCTTAAGTATATTTTTGAAAAACTCTTGGCCGATGAAATGGGCGCAGGTTACCCGGAGCACCGCAAAGAAAGCCAGCAGGAAAGCAGGACCAAGCTTAAACAGATATCGGTGATCAGCCACCGGCCGCTGGAAGATATTTTGGCAGCGCTTGATAAAGCAATTGTTGATGCAGTTTTTTCGGCGGAGTCGTTTGTCTCTGCCGTACAAAAATACTCTAAAAACAAAGCTTTAAAAGAGGTTCTTCTGGATAAATATCTATAGCCAACCTTTTTAGATAGAAATGAGCTGTAAGAGGTGATGATTTTTGAGCCTGAAGAAATCTGGTCATATGGAAAATGCCGTAGATTTTAGCATGATGAGAGAATTGGCCGCCGCTATCAGAAAAGAAACCATCCAGGCAATGGCCTCGATCGGATTCGGCCATATCGGCGGATCGATGTCAATTGCCGATGTTCTGGCGGTTTTATATGGCGGTGTGATGCGCTTTGACCCGCAGAATCCACAGTGGGAAGAAAGAGATATGTTCATCCTCTCAAAAGGTCACTGCGGAGCATCTCTGTACGCCGCCCTCGCCCTGACAGGGTTTTTCCCCTTAGCTGAGCTGAAGACTTTAAACAGGCCTAACACCAATCTTCCCAGCCACTGTGATCGCCTGAAGACCAAGGGCGTTGACATGAGCACCGGTTCCCTGGGTCAGGGGATCTCAACAGCAATTGGCATCGCCATGGGCAACAGGATCAAAAAGATCGACAGCTGCACCTACGTCATTCTCGGTGACGGAGAGTTGCAGGAGGGTCAGGTCTGGGAAGGGGCTCAGTTCGCCGCCCACAGAGGGCTCGATAACCTGATTGTCTTTGTAGACAACAATCAAAGACAGCTTGACGGCAGGCTTGAAGATATTTGTAAACCCTTTGACCTGCAGGCAAAATTTGAAGCTTTCGGCTTTGATTGCCGGAAGGTTCGGGGCTACGATGTTGAAGAAATCTACGGCGCTATTGTCGACGCCCGGGAAATTAGAGGAAAACCGTGTGCAATTATTTTAGAAACCTTTAAGGGCATCGGTTGCTCTTTTGCCGAAGAGGCAGATTTTAATCACTATATGGTTATTGATGAAGCTATGGCTGAGGAAGCCTGTTGTGAAATAGACAGGCGTCTGGCCGAGGGCTGTGTATTAAGGAGTGATCAGGCATGATCAAACTGGCTGCAGAACATGCCGCCGAAACGGTAGCCATGAGGGATGCTTACTGCGAAGCTTTAATTGCACTGGCGGAGGAAGACCTCCGGATTTTATGTATCGACGCCGATGTAATGTATTCCATGGGAACCGTTCCCTTTGCCCGAAAGTTTCCCGACAGATCGATTAATTGCGGAATCATGGAGGCAAATGCCGTAGGGTTATCGGCAGGTCTATCCGTAACCGGCCTAATCCCCTTTTTTCATGCTTTCGGCACGTTTGCCACCAGGAGGGCTTATGACCAGGTGTTTCTCTCCTGCGCTTACGCGGATGCAAATGTTAAGATTATAGGCGGCGATGCCGGAGTAACCGCGGCGATGAATGGCGGGACCCATATGCCCTTTGAAGACATGGGTATTATGCGAAATATACCCCATATGACGATCATAGAGCCGGCTGATACAACTGTAATCAGACAGATGGTTCCTCAAATGGCTAAGGCCTATGGTAATTTCTATATGCGCTCATGCCGCAGAACCGTAACTAAAATCTATGATGGAAGTTCCCGGTTTACCGTAGGAAGAGGTGTAGTCTTAAAAGATGGAATCGATTTAACCATTATGGCCTGCGGTATCATGGTTGATGAGGCTTTAAAGGCGGCCTCGGCATTGGAAAAAGAAGGCATTAAAGCAGGGGTTGTTGATATGTTCACTATTAAGCCGATTGATAAAGGGTTAATTGTAGATTGTGCCGAAAAAACCGGCGCTCTGGTTACAGCTGAAAATCATAATATCATAAACGGACTGGGTTCGGCGGTGGCAGAAGTGCTTGTTGAAAACTGCCCTGTTTCCATGGAGAGGGTTGGGGTATCAGATCGGTTTGGAGAGGTAGGTGAACAGGGTTTTCTGATGGAAAAGTTTGGGCTGACTGCGGATAAAATCTGCAAAGCTTCTCGCAGGGTCATCGCGAGAAAGGCAACTGATCGTGTATGATAAGAAAAATAGGTTTGTGATATTTTGATCATAATCGGGTGTTAAAAAATTAAACAAGAAGAGGTGATTGTATTGCAAACAAATGCAGAAACGGTTAAACTGCACAGCGGTAAGCTACCCTTCTGGACCAAGCTTGGTTTTGGCATATGTGATCTTGGCGGCAACCTGTTTTTTACCATGATGGGTTTTTACCTGCTATTTTTTATGACAGACGTGGTTGGCCTTGCTGCAGGATTGGCCGGTACTGCCCTGATGATTGGTAAAATATGGGATGCAGTGACAGACCCGACAGTAGGTTTCATTTCTGATCGAACCAGGTCACGGTGGGGCCGGCGCCGTCCATATATGTTTGTCGGTTCCCTGTTTCTTTTCTTGACGATGATCTTAATGTTCACGGCTCCGGGTTACGAGACCCAGACTCAGTTGTTTATTTGGGCAGCAGTAATGTACAGTTTGCTTTGCACGGCTTATACGTTAGTCAATATTCCTTACGGGGCTTTAACGCCTGAGCTGACAACAGATTACAATGAGAGAACAGTTCTTAACGCTTACCGCATGAGCAGTGCCGTGGTCGGCACCCTGCTTGGGGCAGGTCTGGTTTTGCCCATAGTCGGCATGGCTGCCAGCATTGAGGCTGGTTGGACCTTGAGTGGAACAGTAATGGGTGCAGTGATGATGGTTACCGCATTAATCACTGTATTCTCCGTCCGGGAGCCTGTTCACAGCGAGGCGCCGCCGGCACAAAATATATTTAAATCTTATGCCCAGGTTTTGGGGATGAAAACATTCCTTACCTGCCTGATCCCCTGGACCATGCACATAACAGGAATCACTATTATCCAGGGTGCGCTTTTATATTTCTACGTTTATCTTTTTGGCAGTGAGGCCAGTTTCCAGCTGGCGCTGGTTGCACTGCTGCTAACGTCGATGATCTTTATTCCCATCTGGACTATAATTTCAAAAAGGATTGGGAAAAAACTGAGTTACAATTTGGGCATGCTTATCGTAGCTCTTGTAATTATAGTGCTTTTTGTTATCGGCCACCGGGTCCCGGTTGAGGTCACTTTTCTATTGATGGCCCTTGCCGGAGTTGGATTTGCGACCCAGTATGTGATGCCTTATTCTATTATTCCCGACGTGGTTGAATTTGATTACGCCGAAAACGGCGTCAGGCGCGAAGGTGTTTTTTATGGGTTGTGGACTTTAACCAGCAAGATCGGGCAGGCTTTTGCTATTGCTTTAAGCGGTTGGACCTTAAGCGCTTTCGGTTATGTCCCGGATGTAGCCCAGACAGAGCTTTCCCTGCTCGGGATCAGGCTTCTCTGCGGACCGATTCCGGTTCTGTTTTTCATCACAGGAATTGTGGTTTTATCTTTCTACCCGATTACCAGGGAAAAGTACCAGGAGATTCTCGATAAAATTGCCCTGCGCGACGGGAGCTAAAGTAAGATGTTTAATGTCTATTTTTACCTTTTCTTTCTCCTGGCCTTAACCGATTGGTATTTGGTTTTAACTGATAGTTACAGGCTGCGTAATATTACTAAGCCTTTGGCCCTGCTGGTCCTGATTTTGTGGTTTTCAGTTTCAGATGGTTGGCAGGGGCAGACCGCGGTTATAGGCGTGGGCTTAATATTCTCGTTGGCCGGGGACATTTTTCTGCTGAAAAGCATTTTATTGGTGCGGCCTGGGATGTTCCAGTTTGGCCTTTTTTCGTTTCTGGTAGCACAGATTCTTTACATAATTGCCTTCAACAAGACGCTTCCAAGCATAAATCTTGCATTTCTTGTGCTGCTCTGTGTGATCGGGTCCACCACATATTTTGGTGCACGCTATATTCTCCTTGGCTTGAAGCGCAAACCGGATGGTCAAAAGTTGCAGGGGCCGGTAATCCTGTACCTGGTTGCTATCTCGGTAATGGTTTTTTCCGCTTCATATACACTATTTAGGCCGGAATGGTATTTTCTGCACGCTTTGCTCGTTGCTGGAGGCGCTTTGCTGTTTTACCTGTCAGATCTGATCCTGGCTGTTAATGCTTTTGTTAAACATAATAAACATGCCAGTATTATTATTATGGTCACCTATCACCTTGCCCAGGTGGCTATTGTCAGCGGTGTGCTGCTTAATGC
>CAYGHB010000023.1:0-13618 GCA_964349375.1 uncultured Syntrophomonadaceae bacterium
TTTGTATACCAGGTGTATTTAGAAGAGCAGCTGATTAAGGTAATCAGTATGTGGACCCACTGCGAATAAACGCTGGCTGGTGACGAAAGCCAATAATCAGATCATAGAATTGTCAAGGATTCGCTTATTATCTGCGGATCTTTTGTGATGCCTTACTATAAACAACCTCTCCGTCTTGAATAATATTATATAAAAAGCATGTCTTATCAACACTATTATATTCATCAACAGAATATGGGATGGCTTCAATTGCAGCGTCTACTTCCCAAGCTATTTTTGAAAGGAATTGTGCCTCTTTTAAACGATTTTTACCAAATTCAGGTGCAACTATAGCCAGATCGATATCACTGTATTCATCGGCAGTCCTTTTTACCCAGGAGCCAAACAAGATAACTGTCTCAACATCGTAGTGTCTCTCGACCTCTTCGATAAAAAGGTTTATTGTATCTTTGATTAAAGCTTTGTCTTTAACCATTCGAACAACCTCCCGGTTTCGGTCACTAACATTTTCCCATAATCCTGATCAATTTCTTTTAGCAGTTCCAATTTGTAGTCAGGGTACCTTGCTGATATATTTAGTGGGTTCAAAATCAAGATATGATTCATGAATTGCTCAGGTATATCATCTGAAAGTCCAACCAGTTTCAACAAACGACCTAAATTATGTATTCTTGGCGGTACTTCATTAGTATGGTGAGCCTCATTATACCACTTCAGAATGATGACGCCTGAGCAAATCGGCTCCTAAGTCATTTTTAGTGTTTACCCATCTTAAATTCTATTCAGATATGTATTATCCTTCTCGGTAAAGAAACAGTAAAAAAGTGATATTTCAAGACCTGACCCCAGTGTGGTTTTTGCTGACAAATGCTGCGCTTTCATCATAGAAGTTTCTGAGGTTTCCATAAAGCTGTTGATAGAGAGTGTATAGCTCATCATAGAGAGATTTTAGTTCGGAGTTGGGTTTGTAACGGGCGGATATTTTCCGGAAAGAGGCTGCGGCTTCGTCGACGGGGCCCAGTAATCCTACTCCCGAACCGGCGATTATGGCCGCTCCGTAAGCAGGGCCCTCGTCGGCGGCGGGCAGAATTATTTCCCGGCCCACCATATCGGCCACCATCTGGTTCCAGAATCTACTCCGGGCTCCACCGCCGGATATAAAAACACTTCCTGTTTCCAGCCCGCACTCTTTTCCCAGCTCAAAGCAGTCTCTGATGCTCATGGTTATCCCCTCCAGGACTGCCCTGGCCAAATGCCGGCGGTTGTGCCTCAGGGAGAGGCCGATGAAGGCGCCGCGGGCGTTGGGGTCGGCGTAAGGGGTTCTTTCGCCGGCGAGATAGGGGAGAAAAAGCAACCCCTCAGAGCCCGGTGCCACGCACTCTGCTTCTTTTGTTATCAGCTCGTAAGGATCTTTTCCAATCGCTTCAGCCTCTTTTAGGATGTCATTTGCCAGTATGTCTCGGAACCAGCGCAGCGAGCCACCTGCAGCAAGGGTTACGGCCATCAGGTGCCAATTGCCGGGGACGGCGTGGCAGAAGGAGTGCAGTCTGCCTACTGGGTCGTAGAGAGCTTCATCGGAATGCCAGAAGACAACCCCGCTTGTTCCCAGCACGCAAGAGGCAAGACCTGCGCTTACAACTCCGTTCCCGACCGCTCCTGCAGCCTGATCTCCGCCGCCGCCGGCAACGGGTGTCCCTTCTTTTATGTCCAGAAGGTTTGCCGCTTCCCTGCTCAGATAGCCGCTGATCTGGGGCGATTCATAGCAGTCGGGAAGAAGGTTTTTCTCTATCTTGAGGGCTTTAATTATCTCGTCCGACCAGTCCCGTTCGGCGACATTGAAGAGCAGAGTGCCAGAGGCGTCGGATACCTCGGTGGCAAAAACGCCGGTGAGACGGTAGCGGATATAGTCTTTGGGTAGCAGAATCATCCGTACCTGATTATAGATCTGGGGCTCGTTTTCACGCAGCCAGAGAATTTTAGGAGCAGTGAAGCCTGTTAATGCACGGTTGCCTGTTAGCCTGATCAGCGTTTCTGCCCCAACGATCCGGGTTATTTCAAGACACTGGTGCCCGGTGCGCTGGTCACACCAGAGGATAGCCGGACGCAAAACGGCGCCTTGTTTGTCTAGAAAGACAGAGCCATGCATCTGGCCGGTCAGCCCGATTGCCGCCACCGAGAGCCCGGGCTTCTCGATCAGGCATCTCCTGACCGTTTTTATGGTTGCCTGCCACCAGGTTTCCGGGTCCTGTTCCGCCCAGTTGGGGTGGGGGGTAAGCAGTTCGTATTCCTCGCTTGCCGCAGCTAAGACTTCACCCTGCTCAGAAATCAGGAGGGTTTTAACGCCGCTTGTTCCAATATCTATTCCCAGTATCGCATTCATAAAAGTCACCTTCTAAACACCTTATTTTTTAATTCTTCAACTACAACTATTTAAGAAGGGTTTTAGAAAATTCTAATAGAAATTTACAAGTAAAGCAATGTTAGTAGAAAAATTGAAACGCTACAGCAGCTAATAATCAGTTGATGGTTCAAGAAATCAATTAACAGGGAGCCCTGCTCCAGCTTAAGATGAATTTCATGGCGCCGCACTGTATTTAACGGCAGATAGTTTGGCTCCGACGGATCCTGCCGGTAGCGGGCTGCGTCCAGGGCAAAGGTGTAAAATAGAAATTTTCCGTGGGGTGGCGAAGGTGGTTTGCACAGTGAAAACTCAAGCCCTTCCGGCGCCCTGAGCGAGACGTAGCCCTGCCCCTTCGGATCATCTACCTGCAGGGTTTCTTCCCACATATCCTGGTAGAAGCAGTCGTAGAAGCGTGGCTCTCCACCGATGGGAATCACCCGGCCCAGGCGCAGGATCAATCCGCCTCCCTCGACCAGCCCTTCAGCTCCGGCGCGGTAGGTCAGCATAATGGTCTGGTAGCTGTCGCGCTCCACCACACCCGGTTTGACTGTAACTGCCCCGTCATAGAGGCCGCCGGTGATCTGGTAATCACCGTAATCGTCGGGATGGTGGTTAACCCAATAGAAAGCCTGAGCCAGCCTCAGGCCGCCCCCGATCAAAATCAACATATAATAAAAAGCGCTGTCATCGTAAATCGGCGAGGCAGTGCCCCAAACATCCGCTCACCAACTCAATACGATTCTTCAATTTTCACCGTTATACCGCCCATCATATTAGCGAATGCTCTAGTTAGTTACGTGAGACAAAAGCTCTTTAACGGTTAGAAAATAAATATGGCATTTAAATTCCAAACAGTTATTGAAAATCAAAAGTGAGGCCCCGCATTGTTTTAACTACCACAGATTTGCTGCTTCCGCTACTGCCAAGCGTTCAGTCAGGGTTATTGCATCCTTCCTGCAGTGAGCCCGGCAGATCCCGCAACCGTAGCATTTAAGCGGGTCAATAGAGGCCTTTTCGTCACTCAGCCGGTAGCTGATCGCTCCAAAATGGCAGGCTCTCATACAAGCCTGACAACCATTGCAGGATTCAACATCTAACATTGCCACGTACTCCGCCCGAAACATCACCGGGTAAGCTTTACCGGTTGCCCGCATCGCCATGCAGTTCAGGTCACAGTTGCAGATACCACCGATAAAAGGAGTGACAAAGGTCCAGACCGAATGGATCATGCTTTCCTTCTCATGCTCCCGGAATTGGCTTAATGCTTCTTCTGTTGATATCGTCTCCAGACCCGAGGTATCAGGGCCGGTCAGATAGTCGGCGCCAATAGAGCGGATTAACTTACCCATTTCAGTCTCTTGGCCCGGTTCCATGCTTAACCCGTAACAGTAGCGCTGCTCGCTGCCCATCGATGCCTGGCGGCAGATACAGGGCAGCCGGACCACCGAGCTGATAAAGCCGAAGATCTTTTCAATTTCCTCAATCGGCAGAACCTGGCCGTAATGTTTTCTTTTCTGCCTGTTGATCAGAAAAGGCTTCACCACCGCCTGGACAAAAGAGGGCAGCCTGTTCAGATCATCAAGCAAGTTAATGTTTCTCTTCAGTCGCTCAGGGTTTTCAAAAAAATGATGAACATATTTGCGGCGGTTTAAGTCACCCAGCAGATCCTGGGCATAGTTTTCAGCTTGCAGATACCACTTTTTGCCCTCTCCGTGCTGGTGGCAGAATTCACACAAAGCTTTTCACCTCTTCTGCAAAGTTACAGCTATTGTAGCGTAAAACGAGATTCAGGACCACTAAGAATCCCCGGGCTTAATGGGGCCAAATCTTGCAATTAAACAATTATTATGATAGCTTATTCTCATGGCCAGAGCACTATTTATAAAATACCCTGGAGTGTTGTATCACCTTATCTTCCCGTTGTAATGCTCAAAGTAACATCTAAGCTCAATGATCAGGCCAGGGTCCTGGCCAGGAGGAATGGCAGTGTCGAAAAAGATAATGATCATAACCGAAACAGTGCAAATGGAGGCGGAACTAAATGACAGTAAGACTGCAGCCTTAATCTGGGAAGCGCTGCCGATTAGTGCTGCGGTAAGTACCTGGGGTGATGAAATCTACTTTGCTATACCGGTCAAGACCGGCCCCGAGAATGCAGTCAGTGTCGTCCGGGAGGGTGACCTGGCCTACTGGCCTGAAGGCAGTTGCTTCTGCATATTTTTTGGTAAAACTCCTGCCTCGACTGATACTGAAATTAAACCGGCCAGTCCGGTTAACCTAGTCGGGCATTTTAGCGGAGAGCCCGCACTGTGGAAGAAAGTATCTGCCGGCGACACGATCAGGTTGGAGGCAGAAAGGGACTAAACTGGTTACACGCCAGCCAAAACTGTTCAATCATTTTATCCCCGGTAGTATAAAGAGATAACCGGCCGGTTATTCATTGTGCCACGGTTAGCAGAGCGGTGCGTAAGATAGAGCAGTAAATCTAGTATTTCAAGACCTGACCCCTCTTCCATTACCGGAAAATTGACCCGCTTTGGGAGGGTGATGTATACTTTTATCATTAAAAGGCAGCTTTGCCTGTTGCCAGAGAGGGTTTTGTTATTGAGTGCCGGTGTTATTGTAAAAAAGCTGAAGACTCCCCACGGCCAGGTTTCATTCACTGCATACAAGGCGCTGAACGAGAAGTTGGCAAAAGAAGTAGACGCTGCGGTAACGGAGATATTCGACAGCCTGGGCGGCAGCTCTCTGCTGAAAGATAGCGGCGAGGTTTATATAAAGCCCAATGCCGTGGATTCTAAGCCCTACAGTCATACTAGGCCGGAAGTAATCAGGGCCGTGATTGGTTACTGGAAAAGCCGGGGTGCAAGACTTATTTTTCTGTTTGAAAACTCAACCCAGGCCAACTTTACCAGGCTGGTTTTTAAGGCCGTGGGTTATACGAAAATCTGCCGGGATACTGGCTGCAAGCCTGTTTATCTTGACGAGGAAGAAAGCACATCCTTATCTTTTAAGGACCGACCGCTGCCGAACGAAGCGGATAATCCCGTGTACGACTTAGCAGAGTTTGCCATGCCGACGACAGTAATGAAGCTGATCAATGAAAGAGAAAAGCATTTATATATTAATGTCCCCAAGCTAAAAACCCATTCCATGGGGGTGGTTACCCTGGGGATAAAAAACCAGTGGGGCTTCCCCATGCAGAAGAGCCGCGGCTTTGACCACAATTTTAACCTGCACCATAAGCTAACTGATATTCTGGGCTATATAAAACCCGATATTGTCCTGATTGATGGCATTGAGGGGACCATACATGGGCATTATTTTCCCACCGCCCTGGCCGATAAACAGGTCAAACCGTTTCTGACCCTCCTGGGAAGCGCCAATGTCGTGGCCGCAGATATTGCCGGCGCCGGTATTTTCGGGTTAAAGATAGCAGATGTGCCCCATCTGAAATTGGCCGTGGAGAGGGGCTTTTCCGGCGGGGTAAAAAGCGAAAGCGACATTATTCTTTCCGGTGATGTGACAGATTTTAGCGATTTATATCATAACCCCGACCAGCCGCAGGAAAAACATTATCCCTGGGATCTATTCCCTCAGTTTCCCGCAGACGTCAGGCTGGTTACCGGGCAGGAACGCTACTGTCCGGAAGGGTGCCGCAATAACCCTTTATGCCTGTTGCAAACCCTCAGCCTCGATTTCCAGGGCAAAGGCGGATGGACGCTGGTTGCCGGAAAAGGGCATGACAAAGAAGCGATTGAAAGCATAAAGGGTAGGGTGCTTATTGCCGGTCATTGCGCTATTGAAGAAGTGGCGGATCAGCTGACAGCAAGGCTGGGGAAAAAGAATGTTTACTTAAGCGGCGAATGCAATAACCTATGCGCTACCGCCGAAGCCATGCTGCACCTGATGAAGGTAAACCCCCTTAAGCTGGTCCCCTTAAATAGCTTAAAGTCTTCTGCCGGTTACCTGACCGCCCGCCTGAAAGGATCCTGCTCCCGCGTGCCCCACCCTCTTTCGCATATTTTAAAAAGAGTGTGAGCTAATTCTGCAGAAATCGTTTGTCGAATAAACCAGTTATCGATCTTAACAACATTGCGACAGGACGACACAGAATTTCAAAGATATTTGAACTCTCAGATCACTGAGAAATATGGACGTAACACTAAGACTATCTATTACGATGTCACGAATTACTATTTTGAGATTGATGAAGGAGATGAGTTTCGTAAGTTAGGACTGTCAAAGGAAAAACGACGTGATCCAATTGTGCAGATGGGGTTGGCTTTGGATGCCGATGGCATACCACTACATTATGAGCTTTTTCCGGGCAATACAGTCGACAAGGAGACATTTCGGCCAGTCATAGGTGAAATCAGGCGAAGCTATGATACCGGCCGCATCATTGTTGTTGCCGATATGGGGGTTATTACGGGGGATAATATTTTTTATCTCCAAGGCAAGGAGAAAGGAAGAAATTTTAACGGTTATATCTTTAGCTTTTCGGTCAGAGGTGGCACCAAGGTTTTTAAGGATTACGTCCTCTCAGATGAAGGCTATGTAGGTAAAGATGGCAAACCTGCCGATGAAGATGCTGACTTCAAAATGAAAAGCAGGGTAATTGCACGCGATATTAATGTGACGTTACCAAGCGGGAAAAAAGTTAAAAAAACGGTATATGAAAAGCAGGTCGTTTTCTGGGGCAAAAAGTATGCTTTAAAAGCTAAGGCGGAGCGAGCGGAAGTTTTAAAAAAGCTCATGACCTGGCAGCTAATCCCCAAAAATATACTAAGGCCACATCTTACGGTGCGGCTAAATATGTAAAGAACCTGAAGTTTGATAAAAAGACCGGTGAAATTGTTAAAGTCAAAGAGCGCCCTGTCTTTGATGCCACCAGAGTCACGGAAGAAGAAAAATATGACGGATACTACGCTATTGTGACGAGTGAATTAGAAATGTCTGATACAGGGATAATTGAGACTTACCGCGGTCTGTGGAAGATTGAAGAGACTTTCCGCGTTAGTAAGGGGGTCTTATAGAAACCCGACCAGTGTATGTATCGCTTCAGGATCACATTAATGCCCACTTTCTAACTTGTTTCATCGCTCTTACGATTATGCGGATCATTCAAAAGAAAGCCGGCAAGTTTTATTCTGCCGAGAAAATTGTCGAATGCCTAGATGCAATCTCCTGCTCTAACGAACATGAAAACATCTATTTGTTCGATCACAGAAGTGAGGGTTCTGATGCAATCGGGAAGGCATCGGAAATGGATTTCACCAACAAAAGGCTTCGCCTTAATGATATAAAAAAATATTTGGCACAAACCAAAAAATAAGGTTTTCCACTACATATTTATGACAAAATAGAGTAGCCACAATCCCTTTTATATCAAGGGTTTACGGCTAATTTTTTGTAGTTTTGCTGTAAAAGACAGGATTTAACCAGTTGAAGCTCGAATGTTTATAAAATCGCGATCTTTATTTATGGAGGAACGAACACTGGTCAATTTCCCGGCGGTAATGATTGCCGGCCTCGGTTACAGTGTTCTTTATGCCGAAATGAAAGACTTAGAAAGCCTGGTTGCCCAAATGACCCTGGAAGAGAAAGCATCCCTCTGTTCCGGGCTGAACTTCTGGTACTTGAAGGGAATTGAACGGCTGGGGATTCCATCAATCATGATTACCGATGGACCCCATGGATTACGTAAACAGGCTGGTGATGCCGACCATATTGGGTTGAGTGAGAGTATCCCGGCAACTTGTTTTCCGACCGCTTCCGCGTTGGCGGCAACCTGGAACCGTGACCTGCTCCACCAGGTAGGCGTGGCCTTGGGCGAGGAATGTCTCCAGGAGAAAGTAGGGGTCATCCTGGGCCCCGGCGTCAATATTAAGCGTTCGCCTTTGTGCGGCCGCAATTTTGAATATTTTTCCGAAGACCCCTACCTGACCGGGGAAATGGCCCGGGAACTGATCAGTGGAGTGCAGAGCCAGGGTATCGGCACCTCGCTTAAACACTACGCGGTCAACAATCAGGAATACCGTCGCATGACTATTGACACCATCGTAGATGAGCGTGCCCTGCGGGAAATCTACCTGTACGGTTTCGAAATTGCCGTCAGGGAAGCCCAACCCTGGACCGTAATGTGTTCCTACAACAGGATCAATGGCACCTATGCCTGTGAAAACAGATACCTGATGACTGAAATCCTGAAAGATGAGTGGGGGCACAATGGGCTGGTTGTAACCGACTGGGGGGCGATGAGTGAGCGCGTTGAAGCCCTGGTGGCGGGTGTTGAGCTGGAAATGCCCGGCACAAATAACGGTAACGATTTCCTGATTGCAGAGGCAGTACGCTCCGGCAAGTTGGACCAACACATCCTCGATAGCGCTGTTAAACGGATTCTGCATCTGATTTTTAAGGCCGGGGAAGCCCTGGCAGACGATTATAGTTACGACGCCCTGACCCATCACACCCTGGCGCGACGCGTTGCCGGTGAAGGCGTAGTTTTGCTCAAGAATAACGGGCAGCTTTTACCCCTGCAATCCGGTGCCAGAATAGCCCTGATCGGCCGTTTTGCAAAATACCCGCGATACCAGGGAGCGGGCAGTTCGCTCGTTAACCCCACCAGGCTCGAGAATCTTTACGCCGAGCTGGTCAAACTTATTGGTGATGAAAACCTGGCCTATGCCCCCGGTTACACAGAAACCGGTGAGAGTGCAGATGAAGCCCTGATCAGGGAAGCTCTCGAGTTGGCTGACAGGGCCGCTATAGTTGTCATTTGCGCCGGATTAACGGATCTTTATGAAGTAGAAGGAGTAGATCGGCGGCATCTGAAAATCCCCGCTGGACACGATGCGCTGATCCGGCGGCTGGCTGCTGCCCATAAACGGGTTGTTATTGTGCTGAGTAACGGCTCTCCGGTTGAAATGCCCTGGGTTAATGAAGTGTCCGCGATCCTTGAGGGTTATCTTGGCGGCCAGGCGGGCGCAGGTGCTATCGCCGATATCCTTACCGGCAGAGTCAACCCCAGCGGTAAACTGGCTGAAACTTTTCCCCTCAAACTGGAAGACTGTCCGGCCAGGCCTTTTCCCGGCGGGCCGGCAACCGTTGAATACAGCGAGAGTATTTATGTCGGCTATCGCTATTACGATACAGCCGGGCAGGATGTGCTCTTTCCCTTTGGGTACGGGCTGAGTTATACCACTTTCAGCTATCGCGACCTTAAGTTGCAGCTAGATGGTGAAGGCGTGACTGCTACCTTCAGGGTTAAAAACAGCGGGGCTGTCAAAGGTAAAGAGACCGCTCAGATCTATGTGCGCGACCTGCAATCGACTACCTTCCGACCCGAAAAAGAACTGAAAGGTTTTACCAAAATTGATTTAGAGCCCGGTGAAGAAAGTGAAGTCAATATCAAACTTGATCGCCGGGCCTTTGCTTTTTATGACAGCGGGACTATGGACTGGATTGTCGAAACGGGTGATTTCGAAATCATGGTGGGCTCCTCCTCGCGGGACATTCGCCTTGCAGCTGCTATTCACCTGAATTCGACAGTAAAGCAGGCAGTTTCTCCTGCTACCAGGGAGAAGCTCGCTGCCTATTACAACCTTTCAAAAAACAGCCGCTTCGGGAAGGGTGATTTCGAAGCCCTGCTCGGACGCCCCATCCCGCCCAACTGGAGTCCGCAAAAAGGCAATTATACTTTGAATACCCCTGTCTGTGAATTGAATAGCTCGTTTTTGGGCAGACTTTTTATTAGGGTGGTCAATGGGCAGGTCAGCAAAATGATCAAAGGCAGCGAGGAGACTCCCACCGCTGTATTATTACAGACGATGGTCCGTGAAATGCCCCTGCGCGGACTGTTAATGCAGGGCGATACCCTGAGCCGCCCCGGGCTGGAAGCGCTTCTGCTCATTTTCAATGGTCATCTTTTTAAAGGTCTGGCGGCCCTGGTGAAGGTGTTATCACAAAAGAAGCGGTGACGATTGTTTTTTTCTTATGATTTTTGGCCACAACGCAAATAGCTTAACATGGATTGTCTTACATGGGAATCGGTGATAAGATATGAGTATCGGAAAACCAAATTACTATCTTTTTCGATGGTGTCGATAAATTCAGCTCAGACCAGCTATGAACTGAGGGTTTATTGGCTGGTGCTGCAACCTTTACCCCTGTTTCAACTGAAGCAAACTTTTACGGAGATATATGGTAATATTAGTCAATAAATAGTGAGAGGTGAAAGATGAAAATCAGGGACAAAGTAATCGTGATCACCGGTGGGGCCAATGGCATCGGCCGGGAAATGGTACTTAATTTACTGGCAAAAGGTGTGCGTGTGGCTGGCGTGGATATTGACCAGGCCGGGCTGGAAGAAACCGCCCTGCTGGCTGGCTCAGGCGCAGAACGCATGTCAGCACACATCGTCGATATCACCGATCGTGACGTGGTGTCCGCACTACCATCACAAGTCATCCAGCAGCACGGCCAGGTCGACGGCCTGATCAATAATGCTGGCATCATCCAGCCGTTTGTTAAGATCAACACCCTGGCGTATGATGCAATTGATCGTGTGATGAACATCAATTTCAACGGCACCGTCAACATGACCAAGGCATTTCTGCCGTTTTTGCTTGAAAGGCCAAAGGCCTACATCGTCAATATTTCCAGCATGGGCGGGTTCCTGCCCGTACCGGGGCAGGGCGTTTATGGTGCATCACAGGCCGCGATTAAATTATTTTCCGAAGCGCTGTACGCTGAGCTGGCCGGCACCCAGGTTCACGTCTCGACGGTTTTCCCAGGTGCAGTTGCTACAAATATTGCCGCCAACTCAGGGATTGACACGAGTGCTATGCTGGGTGACGCTGCCGGAGAGTCTTCATTCAAGCCCATGCCTGCCAGCCAGGCTGCCGAGATCATCATTGATGGGATGCTGAAAGAGCGTTACCATATCCTGGTGGGGTCGGATGCAAAGTTCATGAATTTCCTGTTCAGGTTAAGCCCGAAATTCGCCACGAACTTTATTACCAAGCAGATGGGCTCACTCCTAAAGGAATAAAGGCGTAAAACCCCCGTCATGAGGTGTGGATGGCCTTGAAATCAAGGCTTTCCGGAATGTTGTTAGGCTTTTGACCATAACCCCCATAACGAAACATAGGGCAGGTGGGAGTCGAACCCACACGGTACTACTACCGACGGATTTTAAGTCCGTTGCGTCTGCACTTCCTCCGGTCGCCGCCCACTGCCCCAGGTACACGAAATGTGGGGGTAATTTGTTAGCGCGCCCATAAATTAATTCCTGTAAGGGAATTGAAACGCAAATAGCTCACATAAGAAGATCATTGAAAAGTGATACCATATATGCTATCATAAATACATGATCGTGACAATTGATACCAATGTAATCTTTCAGGGTTTGTATAGTAACGCAGGGGCATCTTACCAGATATTACGATTATTAAAGGACGGTAGGATTAAGCTTGCTTTATCTGTGCCGGTTTTCATGGAATACTGTGATGTATTGAAACGGCAATCAACCTTAGAAAAAACAGGGCTGAATGCTACTCAAATTAATGCAGTACTAGATTTTATTGCGTTTACCGGTCTGGAACATCGCATTTCTTTCCTGTATCGGCTTAATCTGGAAGACGAAAGCGATAACAAGTTCATTGAGTTAGCCCTTGCCAGTCAAAGTACTTATTTGATTACGGCAAATATAAAACACTTTACTGCTAATCATGAGCTGTCGTTGTTTGATGTAAAAGTTGTTACCCCTGGTGAATTTATAGCCTTATGGAGGATGAAAAATGAATAAAACCAATACTATTACAGTGCGGATACCGGAAGAGTTAAAGCTCCGTATCGAAAAAATATCTAAAAAACAGGGTGTTTCGATGAACCAGTTTGCCATGTATGCTTTGACCAAGGAAGCCGGCGAACTCGAAGCAAGCGAATGGTTTAAAAACTTCCTTAAAGGCAAAAATAGAAAAGAGCTCTATGAAAGTTTTAGTGAAGCTCTTGAAGTAGTTCAGGAACGCCCTGTACCCGATTGGGATCGTTAACTGCATTTTATTATCAGGGCGTCAGTATAAGAAAAATGATGATCAAAGCCTCATGCCGGCCATCAGGCACTTGTTCGGCCACATCATCACCGGAGATATCAGCTTACCTAGAACTGAAAATCAGTTCCGCAAAAAATGATTTTTCAAGACCTGCCCCGGTATGTTCTAACTGAGCTGCCCCCGATCATCCGGGAATATGCCCCTCAGGCCTCACAACCTCAAGAGTAATAACATCCTCGGGACAGACAGTGGCGCAGAGACCACATCCCATACAGAGATCAGCATTGATTTCAGCTTTTTCATCAACTGATACAGCTTCAACAGGGCAAATATCAATACAGGCGGCACAGGCGGAACAGCCATCACTCACCTTTGCCTGATAGCGGCTGGGCGACAATATCCACTTTTTGCCTGAGTGTACAATGAGCCTGAACATCTCGCAGCAGCATGAACAGCAGTTGCAGATAGCGTTGCCCGTACTACGGTTTTCCGTCATCTGAACCAAGCCCGCGTTACGCGCTTCGCGAATTATATCCAGGGCCTCCTCCATAGTTATAGTGCGGCCGTGGCCCCTGTCTATTACATATTCAGCGCCCATGTTGATCTGGATGCACGTCTCAACCGGAGAATCGCAGTTCTTCTGGCTGAGTCTGCAGGGACACTTAACCACAGCGATCTTCGCTGAACCATCAAGCATTTTCTCGCACTCTTCAAATGTAAGTACCTCGTTTCTGGCTTCAATGGCCTCGTTTATCGGAATCACCCTCATAAATGAAGGCATCTGAAAAGAATCAGGCATGCCTTTCAGAAAACCAGAGAACTCCTCATCCATTACCTTTTTCCACGCATCGTAGAACTCAACAGTGGCCCCTTCCCACAAAAGACTGGCGTCATGAAACTGAACAATATTCTTCGCCAGCTTATAGCGCATTCCGTCCCCTCTGTCAGATCTGAAAGCTGCGCCCTTCTTAAAAAGGGATACCAGAATATTTTCGGTTTCCTTAGGAGTTTTGACCGCTTTTTCAGCAATCTCCGCCACAGTTCCTGGCAGCATATTAGCTACCCTGGCCTCGTCATCTGTGCATAGTAACCTCCACACATCATGAAGGTGTTCAGAGTTTCCTAACCCGACCTTTTCGCTCAGATCTTTGTATAACTG
>CAYGHB010000024.1:0-13457 GCA_964349375.1 uncultured Syntrophomonadaceae bacterium
CGGTGAATGTCTGGCTTTCAATACTCATTAGCATACCCCGCATCATAAAAAAATGGTTACTTCAGCTTGCCCGGCAAATAATCGCTAAGCGCCGGATAAGTAATCGCTCACTTATTGCTCCGGCTTCACCCCCATTGGTTAATTGTTAAATAGTGTGATAATTTCAAATAAATATAATCATATTGGTGGAATTCGACATATTCAGTAATATATCCTGCTTGATTTTTAAATTCTTAAATATTTTCCATAGACAACTATTAACCGGCTCAACCTCTGCTTAGATTAAACTGCCTTGCAGGGCTCGATCAGCTTATGGTTATCTTGTTTTCAGGGCCTTCGGTAATCCTGCCGATCACCTCGCCTAAGGTTTTCCTGGCCTTGAGCGCCGCTAAAAACGACTCAATTTTACCCGGAGCAACGGCGGCAAGTAGGCCGCCTGAGGTCTGGGGATCAGCCATGATAATCAGGGCGTCGTCCTTTGTATCAGCCGAACCCTGCCAGTTAATATGGGGCAGCACGTAATCGAGATTGCGATAGGCGCCGCCGGGAATCATACCCAGGGAAACCATTTCTTTAACCCGGGGGAAAAGGGGAATCTGATCAAACTGAAGCTCAGCAGAAACTGAACTGGAGAGAAGCATTTCGTGAAGGTGCCCGAGCAGGCTGAAACCTGTTACATCAGTACAGGCCAAGACTCCGCTTTCAAGCATCGCTGCTGATGCTGCGGCATTGAGGGTAGCCATCGTTCCGGTAACCAGGTCGGCTTCTTTTTCGGCAATCATTTCGCCCTTAACCGCCGTATTAATAATCCCGGTGCCCAGCGGCTTGGTCAGCACCAGCAGGTCACCCGGGCGGGCACCGCTGCCGCTAATCAACCTCTTTATTTCCACCAAACCGGTAACAGAAAGGCCGTATTTGGGCTCTGGATCTTCAATACTATGACCGCCGACCACCACAGCGCCGGCCTCTTTAACCTTGTCGTAGCCGCCGCGCAGGATTGTTTCCATGATTTCAAGCGGCTGACAGGAGGTGGGGAAACAGATGATGTTAAGCGCAGTGAGCGGTTTTCCGCCCATGGCGTAGACATCGCTTAAGGCATTGGCAGCAGCTATCTGCCCGAACAGATAAGGATCGTCAACAATGGGCGTGAAAAAATCAACTGTCTGCACCAGGGCATGCGTTTCCGATATCCGGTAAATACCGGCATCAGAAAAATGCTGCTCCCGGTTCAGGTAATTGGGGTCATCAAACTTAGGCAAAGAGCGCAACACCTGCGCCAGGGCTTCAGGCCCGATTTTAGCTGCTCACCCTGCGCTGGCAGTCATTGTTGTCAGGCGGACTTCTTCCCGCTTCATGCTCTCAACCTCCCCGGTCCGGCAGATGAAGTTTCTATCATTTCAGATCCATTTTGAAGGCAACCCGGTGATCCTCAACCCTGCGGGTCAGCTTAAGCTGGTCAAAGTGCTCTAATAAAGCCTGGACAAATTTGCGCGAACTACCTGTTAAATCACGGTACTGGGCCAGGGTAAGGGTATCATTGTTTTTGAAATGACTGCCTAGCAGCTCAAGCGCTTTGCTGTAAGCTGTGCTGTGAAAATAAAGCTCCTCGCTGATTTTGGCCAGGGTACCACTGTCGACCAGATAGGCCAGCAGTTCATCCTGGCGCTGAGCTTTTACGCCCGCTTTTTCCAGCGCTACCCGGGTTGACGAGGGCTGCAAGCCCTCGGCCAGGTAGTTTTCAGAAAGTTTTTCCAACAGCGCCTTGTCGCTTAGCGAAGGCTCGGGCTGATAATCAAACCTGCTGACTAAATCACCCCTGATAGCAATTTCCTGTTCCTCCTGGAGCAGCTTAAGCAAAGAGTCATATTCACGCTGGCCGAATTTTGCGGGCAAAACACCTTTGAGCCTCGCTTTTGAAAGGCCTTTTGCGAGAGGTGTCTTGCGGTGATGTTCATCCAGGGCAGCTAACAGCAGCTGCTTATTTTCACCCAGCACGTCAGCAATTATAAAAGAATCCCCAAGCTGCCTGACTGACCCTTTATCAACCAGATTCTCAATAATCTCTTCAATAGTTTCTTGCGGCAACCGGGTTTCGCCGATTAACTGTCTGAGATCGGCAACAAGAAGCGCCTGCAGTTTGCCTCTGACAAAAGCTGCATCACCGGCGTCCTGAGAATCTTGATCCAGATCTTTTAGCTTTCCGATTACCTCGTTTTTGAAGCGGCGGTGTCTGGCCGGGTAGGGATCTAAAACTTTTCCGCCGCCGATGGTGGTCATCGGCGAGTAGGAGCGAATAACAAAAGGATCGCCCCGCTCGGCAACCAGTGGCCGGTCAAGCCGGCACTGGGCCAGGGTGCTTTCACCCGGCAGCAGCTCATCACGATCGAGAAGCAGCAGCCTGGCAACAGAGCGGGCAGTGCCTAAGAAAAAGTGCACTGGATCGAGGTTTTTGATTTTACGCGGAGCCCGTGGCAACAGGTCAAGTGTGACATCAAGCAGGTCGGTTTGCCGGTAATAACCAGGGGAGCTGACTACGCTTCCCCTTTGCACCTGCTCCTTTTCCAGGCCGACCAGGTTGAGGGCCACCCTGGCGCCAGCCCTGGCTTCCTTAACATCGTCATCATGAACCTGCACGTTGCGCACCCGCGCTTCCAGCCCCGGTGGCACCACAGCCACTGTATCGCCTACTTTTACGGCACCCTGCACCAGGGTGCCCGTAATCACCGTCCCGAAACCGGCAATGATAAAAGAACGGTCAACCGGCAGGCGCAGGGGTCCGGAAGAACTGCGTGACTCGAGGGTTTCGGTCATATTGTCGATCAGCTCTTTTAACTCTTCAATTCCTTCTCCTTTAAGGGCGGAAACGGCAAGAATTGGCGCCCCTTCAAGAAAAGTTCCTTTGAGCGCATCGCCAATCTCTTCTCTGACCAGCTCCCGCCAGTCCTCTTCGACCAGGTCGATCTTGGTGATCACCACGATACCTTTCTGGACACCCAAAAGTTGCAGGATGTCTAAGTGTTCACTGGTCTGCGGCATAACACCTTCCACAGCATCGACCACCAGCATCACCAGGTCCATTCCGGCAGCGCCGGCCAGCATATTGTGAATGAAGCGTTCGTGACCGGGAACATCAACAACACCGGCTATCCTGCCGCTCGGCAGGCGAAAGGGGGCAAAGCCTAAGTCGATGGAAATACCCCGCTCTTTTTCCTCCTGCAGGCGGTCGGTATCAACCCCGGTTAGAGCTTTGATGAGGACCGTTTTACCATGATCAACATGACCGGCCGTGCCGATGATCAGTTGTTCCAATGAATTAGCTCCCCTAAGATTAATTACTTTGAAACACCCCGGTAACCGTTTCAACCAGGGTCTTTTCCTGATCCTCGCGGACAGTTCTTAAATCAAAAAGCAGGGTTTCATGCTGCAGGCGTAAGATCAGCGGTGGTTCGCTTTCACGCATCCGATCCACGAGGCCCGCGGCAGTAAGTCCGGCATTCTCAGGTTTAACGGCAACCAGCCAGGTCGGCAGCTCTGCGGCAGGTAATGCCCCTCCGCCGACTTTTGATATACCCCTTTGGACGCTGACTTCCGCGTCTTCAAGAGCAGCGGACAGCCGGCCGGCAATTTTTTCAGCTCTTTGTTTTAGCAGGTCTTCGCTGATGGCCAGCATCTGCCATACTGGAATCTTCTCCGCGACCTGATCTTCTTCTAAATAGAGGCGCAGCGTCGCCTCCAGAGCGGCGATTGTAAATTTGTCTACCCGGACTATGCGGGCCAGTTGATTACCGCGGAGAGCGGAAACAAGATCTTTGCGGCCTACTATAATACCTGCCTGCGGGCCACCCAGCATTTTATCGCCGCTGAAGGTAACCAGATCGGCCCCGGCAGCGATACTGTCCTGAACGAGCGGCTCGGTCGGCAAACCAAATTTTTTCAGGTCGATCAAGGCGCCGCTGCCAAGGTCTTCGAACATCAGCAGGTTGTGCCGGTGCGCAAGGGCTGCCAGCTCCGCCGTTTCGACTTCGGCCGTGAAGCCAACCAGATGGTAATTACTGGTATGCACTTTAAGAAAAGCAGCGCTCTTTTCAGTAAGAGCTCGTTCATAGTCGCGCAGGTAAGTCTTATTGGTGGTCCCCACCTCGACCATCAGGGCACCGCTGGCTGCCATGATCTCCGGGATTCTAAATGAACCACCGATTTCAACCAGCTGGCCGCGTGATACTACGACTTCGTGTTTTTCTGCCAGTGCCTTAAGAACCAGAAAAACTGCAGCAGCATTATTGTTGACAACCAATGCCGCCTCTGCTCCGCAGAGCTCGCAGATCAGACTCTCCAGGTGTTCCTGGCGGGAACCGCGCCTGCCGCTTGCCAGCGATAGTTCTAGGTTGTTGTAATTTGCAGCAACTCCGGTTAGAGCATCTACGGCTTCACGGGCCAAAGGGACACGGCCGAGGTTGGTATGGATTACAATGCCGGTTGCATTGATCAGAGGCTTTAAGCTTGTTGTGGCGCGTTTTTTGGCCAGGGCGGCCGCTCTGGCAGCCAGATGAGACGGGGTCAGATCCACCCCCTGCAACTGAACGGGATCTTCCTTGGTATCAATGATTTCCTGGCGACATTGTTCGATTACGTCCTGAACAGCCGGCAAAACCACCCGGCGGGGCAACGTTAACAAGACCTCTTCCAAAGCTGCTTCACGGAGCAGGCGGTCAACAGCCGGCAGTTGCCGCAGTAATTCCCTAATTTCAGTCACATTTTAACCTCATTTAGCTTCTATGATCACTTACCGTTAAAAGAAATCTCTTGATGCCCGGACAGGTCTATTATAGCAAGGATTTCAGGGCACTTGCAATTATGTACCGGCAATTATAAAGAATAAGTTAACCGCTCTTCAGCCAGCTCCGCAGCGGCAAAATATTTTTTCGCTTCCAAAAGGTAGAGAGAACTGTCCCGCTCGGGATGAAGATGGGTGAGTAACATTTTTTTTACCCCGGCTTCAGCCGCAATAGCTGCTGCCTGGGCTGCACTGAGATGATTGGGCAGCCCTACGGCGATGTCTTCTTCCAGATAATTTGCTTCACAGAGAAAAAGGTCAGCGCCAGCGGCGAAAGGGGCAAGGTTCTGATTAATTTCCGTATCCCCGGAATAGATCAGGGTTTTTGAAGGCGATTCGAGGCGGAAACTAAAAGACGGGACGGCGTGTACTCCGGCACTGACAGTAATCTTAAAGGGACCGATCTTAAGCTCAGATTTTTCAGGCAAAGCCTTTAGCGCATAGGCACTTTTATAAGGCAGGCGATCAAAATCATCCACCGGTTCTGTTGGGGCATAAATAGGCAGCGGTTGATCAAGCACGCCATGCTTCTGGGCCAATACTATCCCGTAGCGCATGATCATTAGATCGGATATATGATCAGCGTGCAGGTGGGATAAAAGAACCGCATCCAACACTTTATAATCGATATATTCCTGCAAACGACTGAGCACACCGTTCCCGCAATCGAGCAGTAAATTGCAGCCTTCTTCCTGCACCAGGTAGCCAGAGCAGGCCCCGCCGGCCGGCGGAAAAGGACCGTGACAACCCAGAACGGTTAGTTGCATTTTTATCATCCTCCTGCTAAAGTTAATAATAAGTATAGCATAGATTTGTAGTAAACCATTTGATCGTAATTATTGGCAATCTCATAAAAAAAGGAGGTTAAGCGATGAAGTACGGAGCCAGAAACAAAATCTTGGGATCTGTAAGGGAAATAAAGAAGGGTTCGATTATGTGCGAGGCAATCGTAGAGCTACCAGGAGGAGGTGTTATGACCTCTGTAATGACCATGGACTCACTCGAAGAGATGGACTTAAAAGAGGGCGACAAGGTTCAAGTAATTGTTAAGGCCGTGAATGTCCTTTTGGTGAAAGAATAATTTTTTTATTACCATGATCAACCTGACTTAATGATGAACGCCGCCGGGATTGACCGATATCTGCTGCACTTCTCCGGCGGCAATTTTCTCCTCCAGGGCCTGCCGGATCTCACCCTTGGAACTGAAATAGAGAATCTGCCACCCATCTGCACTGATGCTGAAAAGCATCGAAAGCAGGATCTGAAGCCGTCCAGGGTCGGACTTGATAAAGGGATCGTCAAGGACAAAGAAACCCTTTTCACCCTGAAGCAGTTTTTCACCCAAAGCCAGCCTGATGGCGAAGTACAGCTGATCATAAGCGCCCCCGGACAGCTGATCGGCATTTAACCGATGCCCATCTTTGCTGACAATGAAAACCGTATTCTTCTCCGGATCGTAGATAACCTTTTCATATAAACCACCGGTAATTTGGCTGAAATAGCTGCTGACCGGACTCTGGCTGCCAAAAAGCTCACTGACCTTCTCTTCCTCTTCCTGCTCAATCATTGCAAAGAGATCTATCGCTGCCAAAGCTGAATTTTTGTTATCTTCGCAGGCCTCGATCCATTCTTCAAGCCTTCTGAGCATCATTTTCAGGTCAGCAGTAGTTTCACAGCGGAGCTCTTCGGCCCCCTCAACGCTGAAGATTTCAGGCAGTTCTTTTTCGATGGAGCGCAGTTCATCCCTGCGATCATCAAGCAGCTCTTTTAAGGCAGCTATTTTTTGATCCAGGCTGTTCAACCTTTCATTAAGCTCAGCTATTGTCTTTCGGTCATGAATGATCCCCGGAGCTGCCTCCTTAAAAGACGACAGAGAATCAACCTGGCTAAACCAGTAAGCGTTAATTTCAGCCGGCAATCCTGGCTTATCGCTTTTTCCGAAATGGCTTTCTAAGATACCAGCCTCTTTTTCAATTTCCTTTTGCAGCACCTGCTGGAGTTTAATGATCTCGGCAGCCTGCTCAATCTTTTCTGCGCCGGTCAGTTTTTGAAAACCTGCTATTTCAGCCCTGATCTGAGCAAGCTGCTTTTCCCTGGCTTCCAATTCATTTTTAATTCTTGCATACTCTTTTTGTCTCCACTCCAACCCTTTTTCTGCTTCGCTAAGGCACCCCGCTTCTGCAGCAACCTTTTTTTCGAGCAGACCAAAATTACTTCGTAAAGAGTGGATATCCTCTGCATTTAGATTAAAACCTTCAGCTCTTGCTAACAGGGCAGCCTCCGCCTGTTTAAGTTTGCTCTTCTTGTTTATATATACAAAGTGTAGTAAAGCAGCAAGCAGAACCGCAGCCGTAGCTAAACCCAGCAGGATATAGAGCCACCATGAAGGTCTATAGATAGAACCGGCCAGGGCCAGCAAAAAAACCAGGAATCCGGCGCCGATAAAGCGGCTGAGAACGCTTTTTTCAGCCAAGGTTTCGAAGCGGCAGAACAAAGTCTGCTGCCGGCCATACTCTTCTAAGTCTTTTTCAATGGCACCTGCCACTCTTTTCTGCTCCTGCTCGGCTTCCCGGTAAGCGGTCCTGGCTGACAGCATATCGTTACGGGCGATTTCCAGGAGCCCCCTGCCTTCTTTCAGCTCTTCTTCGAGGCGCTTTCGTTCATCGCTGACATGACCAAATCCATTTTCAGCGTTGCGCCAGTCATTGAAGTCAGCCTCTGTCACCAGATTAAGCTGCTCTCGTTCTTTAAGTGCGCTGTTTAGCCTGTTCAAAGCACCCAAACCTGTCTCATATTTTTCCCGACCGGCCGCTTCCCGCTGCAGGTTAAGCTCTTCCCAGCACTCTTTCCTCTCCCTTTTCAGCACGGCCAGCTCTTCCTCAAGGCCGGCATAACCTTCATCGAGCATCTTCGCGACCAACCGGCCGCCCTTTTCCAGCAAAGTCCGCGCCCTGCTCAGGCGATCCTTTAATTTATCGGGAGCAGTGTTTTTATAATCACCGGTGTTCGTAACTTTCCCCAGTTCCCGCAGCTCGTTGATAATTAAATTTATCTCCCCGCTGCGCATGCCGGTAAGCCGGTTGGTTACCCCCCGGTAAAACTGATCTTCATTGGCGATAGCCAAGTTGCTGTCACGGATAATAAATATATTGGCAAACTCTGCCGGGCTGATTCCCAACAGTTCCGGTAAAGAACCGGCTTCGGGCAGCTTAAATTCCTGACTTCCTTCAAGCTGCAGGATCAGGTATCCGTCCGGTTGCTCGGCCACCCGCTTGATCGCCTGGAATCTGCGCTGTGCCGCTTTGCCAAAGAGCATTTTCAGCAGGGCATCGATCGTCAGTGTTTTCCCATCTTCGTTGGCACCGAAAAAAAGGTTATAACCCCCAAGTTTTTGCTTACCGCAATCAGGCAGGGGGCCGTATCTTCTGAGGGCGTACTCTTTCAGGAACAAGCCTTCACCACCCTGAAAGCCTTAATAGCCAGCTCCCTAATCCGGGCTTTTTCCCGACCGGAATAATCCTCCGCGTCGAGCCTGGCCAGAAAAGCTTTAAAAAGATCGTCTTCCAGTACATGCCGGACATCTGTAAAGTTTTCAAGCGCCGCCCCGGCCAGCCTTTCACCAACAACTTCTTTGATGCCTGCTGCCAGCTCGCTCTCGCTTAAGTCCAGGCGACTGCCGTCAAATAAACCCCGGACCGTTAAGATGACCCGGGCTGAGGGATGCATTTGCTGAAGACTCTTTTCAATGTTCAATAAAGGATTTTCCGGACAAAAAGGATCTAGTTCAATAGTTAAATCTTCATAGTGAAAGGTATCCAGGGCTATCTCTGAGGGGCGCTGATCGTCAACGATCAGGTTTGCCATCCGCCTGCCCGTTTCCCTGCTGGTGACGGAAACCGGTGATCCGGGATAAATAAAGAGGCGCTCATCGCCAATCTCCCAGCCTTTGTAGCCTGAATGAAAATGGCCTGCCAGAACGTACTCTACCGGCAATGTGCTGAAGGAAGACAGATGAACCGGCATATAGCGCCTGTTTCCTTCTTCCCCCACATCCCTTGTTGAATAGAAAGCATCCAACAGCTCTCCGTGAAAGAGTAAGATATTCCGGCGTTGCTTATCCATAAGACCACCCATTTCCTGCAGCCGTCCGGCCAATCGATCACCCTCAAGCTTTTCAAAAGGCAGGCCCCAGATGCTTAAATCGCCAAAAACAAATGGTTCGGTCCAGTTCTTTAATATGTAGACCTTCTCACCAAAATAAAGACCGCTCCGGTAAGACTGGTAGTCGTGATTACCGGGCAAAATCACTGTTGTCATGCTGCTATTGGACAGAGTGGCCCTTAGCCTGTCGCGCAGCGTCTCAGCTTCAATATTTCGGTCAAATAGATCGCCCGCAACCAGAAAAAGCTCAACCTGCTCCCTGCAGGCAAAAGCAACAAGTTGCTCCAGGGCTTCCCATCTTTCCGGGTTTGCCGTATTCAGATGAAGGTCGGCTGTATGAAGAATTTTCAAGAGCCGGGGTCCCCTTCCCCTTTAAAATCAATCTTTGCATATCTAAATCCGTCCTTATCCAGCAGCATCCGGTTCTGGCTATTTACGGTTACCGATCCGGCACAGGCGGGAATACCAAGATAAATTGTGTTATCAGGAGAAGCTTGCCGGTGCAAAATGATCTCTACTGTCTCTGAACCGACATCGGCATGGATCTGCTCAATCTGAGCGCCGGGAAAGATATGACCCCCGGCTCCCAAAAGGTAGTAATTATCTTCAGATCTTTTAACCTTGAAAAGGCAGATGCTCTCATAGGGAGCCAGGCTTAAGTTTTTTCCGGGCGGCAGCAGGAAATGGTGAGGATGATAATAATAGCTACTGCTAATTTTGATCTCTTTTGCTTCAGCCGTAAGGTTGGCATAGAGAAGATAATCCCTTTCATTAACAGTGAAGCTGAAACGGTGGAGGCCGGCTCGCACCTGGTGATCAACTAACTTTGTTTCAACAAGCGGATAAGCGCTTTTTAACATTGTCAGCTGATCGCTGGTTAGCTCTCCAACATCATCGGAGAAAAATATCAGGCCGCCCAACAGGTTATTGAGCAGAAAAAGGGTCTGACGCTGCTCAGCTGTCAGTTTATTTTCATTGATCCCACGCACCCCGTCCCTGAGGATAAAAACATCGGGATCGTTGCGGAAAAACCGCCGGTCCAACTCTTTGCGGCCGATAGTACAGACCAGGGAGTTTTCTGCAGCCACCCTTTCCCGGTAGTTTAGTTTTGTCAGATAGTCTTTCCAGTAGGGCCCAACATCGCTGCCAATCCGGCAGTACTCAAATTTGCCAAAAGCCGGAGCCAGCGGCACGCCACAACCTAAGAGAATACTTTTTTTTGTCCTGGCCTCGATAAAGTCAATCGCCTCCGCCATGATCTGCCCCCGGCTTTTCCCTGCCCGTGGCAGTAAAGCAACGGCATAGAGGAAATCGAGCTTAAGCATCCGGTAACCCCAATCATCCTGAACCCGCCTGAAAACCTGATCGAGATATTCCTGAACACCGGGGGCATAAAAGTCCAAAGCATAAAAAAACCCTTCCCAGCCGGGGTTAAAACCGGCTTTGACCAACCGGCCCTGTTTATTGCGCAGCAGCCACTGCGGCTTCTCCCGGTAGATTTTTGAAGAAGGAATACAGATAAACGGCGCCAGCCAAAGACCTGGGCGAAAATTATTTTTTTCGATGGCTTTAGCCAGAGCCTGCATCCCTGATGGGAACTTGCTGTTCGGCTCAAGCCAGTCGCCAATAGCGGCCTGCCAACCATCATCGATCTGAAAAACATCGATGGGAAGTTTACTTTTCTTAAGATTTTCGAGGTTTCGCATCACAACCGGCTCAGAGATAGCTGTATAGTAATTATACCAGCTGCACCAGCCGCTGATCTTATTCGCCCGTGGGCGGATCCGTCCGGTTAACTCACAGTAAAAAGTGAAAAGCTGATCCAAATCACCGGTACCGATAAAAAGCTTGAGCAGGTTAAACCTCTCGCCAACCCTGGCACCTTCACAATCTTTGCGCATCACCAACCTGCCATTCCCAAAATGATAATCGAAAATGGTATAACCGCTTCTTTCGTTTAGTGAGCCAAGAAAGACAACACGGCCATCAGCCAGGCGATAATAAGTATAACTCCATGAATGAAGGTGGCCTCTCTTGCCGCTATACTTAAAGAAACGATGATCCCCGCAAGGGGCAAGCAGTGGGCGGGCCGGCAGCGAAAGAGGTTTCAGCCGATCACGGGCGCCCAGCAGCTCACTGCGGCTCCAGGATTGAAAACCGTTAACCAGCATTTCGGTATCCGACGGAAAAGCGGGCGTTAAGGCGGCTGAAAATGAAAAGAGTTGGAGGTCTGAATATTCCCGATCAGCTAGAAGATCTAAAGATAGAACCAGGCTGTTTTGCGCTGCACTGAAAGCATCAATCTGCAGATTTAAAAAAGGCGGTAACAAACCCGGCAAATTGTAGTCAACCAGGCGTCCATTAACCAGGCAGCTGATAGTCAACCGGTCAAAAACAAAGTCCCTGTCACTATCGGCAAGGGCATTAAAAAGTGGAAAGTCTGCTCTTATTTTACTGCTTCTCTCTCTTAAAAACTCGATCACCCCACAGCGAAGCGGCTACTAGCAGCAAGCCCAGGGCAACTACACCGATAGCAGTATTCTTAAATCGATCCAAGGCAGTTTTAACATATATCTCTGTATCCGGGCCGATGTAATTATAGATGTTGTCATGAAGTAATGCCAGGGTTGCGGAAAGAAAGAGGGTAATTGCGACACAGAGAATACCCGGTCCCATCAAAGCCTTAAAGCTATGATCAATAAAATAGAGGAAAATAAGCATGAAACCGATTGAAGCAAGGCAAACCCAAAAAACGTTATGAATGACCAGCGGCTGCAGGTCGGCATGGAAAACCACCATATCCCGCCTTAAACCGGTTGCCTCGGTAACGATCAACCTCACCGTATCGGGGGCCTTTACACCGAAAAGCGAAGTCGTAATAAAGGTGACCAGGATGGTTATCGAAAATAAAAAACCGACTATTATCTTAACCGCCACTTTCAAACTATGCAAGGATCATCCCTCCCCAAGAAAATATAAACTAAGTAATTCTATATTCTTGGTCGCTATTCCTGCCTGGCGCCGCTCCAATTTTCAATCTGCGATCCTTTACAGATAATAGTCTGGGAACGGTCAGGGCCTACCGAAATTAAATCAATTCTTACCCCAACTGTGTCTTCAAGCGCCTTTAGAAAATTCCGTGCCGCCTCCGGAAGATCCTCGTAAGAGCGGGCTCTTGAAAGGTCTTCATCCCAACCGGGAAAAGATTCATACTGCGGTTCACAGTGGTTTAAATCCTGGATCCCTTCCGGGAAATAATCGATTTCTTTTCCGCGGCAGCGGTAGCCCACCGCCAGGTTAATCACTTCCATACTGCTTAATACATCAAGTTTTGTAACAGCAAGTCCGGTTAAACCGTTAATTCTGGCAGCATAGCGGGCAACAACTGCATCAAACCAGCCACAGCGGCGAGGCCGCCCGGTAGTTGTGCCAAACTCATTGCCCCGTTCTCTTAACTGATCCCCTGCTTCAGTGAGATCTTCGGTGGGAAAGGGGCCCTCCCCAACTCTCGTGGTATAAGCCTTAAGCACTCCTAGTACCCTGTTCACGTTTGCCGGCCCCAAACCAGTTCCGCTTGCAGCGGCTGCTGCCACCGTCGATGAAGAAGTCACAAAAGGATAGGTGCCATGGTCAATATCAAGCAGGGCTCCCTGGGCTCCTTCAAACAAGACTTTTTTCCCTGCAGCCAGCTGTTCAGCAATCATCCTGCCTGTATCTGTAACCAGCGGTCCTAACCTTTTAAGTACGGGCCGATAAAGAGCCAGCAGCTCGTCTAAGTCAAAGCCAGGATGTCCGAATATATCTTTCAGAATCCTATTTTGGAGTGGCAACACCTCTGCCAGGCGTTCGCTGAAAAGCGCAAAATCGGCCAAAGCGCCGGCACGGATACCTCTTCTAAGCACTTTATCGGCATAGGCCGGACCAATGCCGCGTCCGGTTGTGCCGATCTTTTTATCGGCAAGCATCACTTCATTCGCCTCATCCAGCGCTTGATGATAAGTCATAATCAGGTGAGCTTTGGCGCTGATGCGCAAGTTAGAGGTATCAATCCCCCTCTTTTCCAATTCATCCATTTCCCTGACCAGGACAAGCGGATTAATTACCATACCATTGCCCAGGAGGCAGAGTGTTTTCGGGTTAAGGATACCCGAGGGCACATGATGAAGTTTAAAAATGTTCGCCCCATAGACAACAGTGTGCCCCGAATTATCGCCGCCCTGGAAACGGGCAACGAGATCGGCTTTTGCAGAGAGAAAATCGATCACCTTACCTTTGCCCTCATCACCCCACTGAGCCCCGACAATAACCAAGCTGTTAACTGTTTCCATTTGTTTCACATCCATTCATTTCATTTGCTGAGAATTTCTTTAAATAAACTATTAAGTTCGCCCGGATCGGCCCTGCCTTTACTTAAGGCCATCACCCTACCGACCAAAAAAGCAATCGCTTTATCTTTGCCTCG
>CAYGHB010000025.1:0-13194 GCA_964349375.1 uncultured Syntrophomonadaceae bacterium
TCCAGTATGCCCTGACATATCCGGAACGTAGAACAAGCCCGGTTGACAGTTATAACCCTTATGGTTCCACGCTCACTTTTGCCGAACCTGACCATGCTAATTTTCCCTCTTTAAAACTGGCCTACAGAGCTGCCGAAGCAGGTGGGACCATGCCTGCGGTGCTCAACGGCGCCAATGAGGTTGCCGTAGAACTATTTTTAGCCCAAAAATTGTTTTTTAATGATATTGCTGTTTTAATTGAAAAAGTGATGGACATACATGATAAGATAGAGATACCGGAAATTTCCGATATCATCGACGCTGATCGTTGGGCGCGAAAAAAAGCGATGGAAACTGGCGCTTTGCTCTGGGAAAGGATGAAATAAAATGCAAACGGCTATTGCTTCGGTGCTGATATTTGGACTATTAATTTTAGTCCACGAACTGGGTCACTATTTCGTTGCCCGTCTGACAGGAATCAGGGTTCTTGAACTGGCTATTGGCTTCGGCCCTAAAATTTTTGGCTGGACTAAAAACAATACTGATTATTCACTGCGTATTTTCCCGCTGGGTGGTTTCTGCCGCATGCTGGGCGAAAACCCCGAAGAAGCAAACGAACCGGACAGTTTTCCGCAGAAGCCGATTATAAGCAGGGCGGCAGTCCTTGTTTCCGGGGCCGGTATGAACCTGATCCTGGCTGTTGTTGTTTTCTTTATCATCTTCTTCTTTCTGATTGGTGTTCCTGTAACCAATAGCGGCATGATCGGCCAGGTAATTGAAGAGATGCCTGCTGTGAGCGCCGGTTTACAAAAAGGCGATATAATCACCTCGATTGATGGACAGCCGGTTGGAGACTGGGAAGATATTCTGGTTTTAATATCCTCAAAACCAGCGACACAGATTGAGCTGCTGGTTGAAAGGGACAATCTCGAATTCCCGGTTTTACTGCAGACTGAAATGGATCCGGAAACCGGCCGGGGGATGATTGGCATAACACCACCGGTGCTTAAATATCGCTTTTTTGACTCGTTTACATTAAGTTTTCAACGCTTTGGCATGATCATATCATCAATCTTCCAGGTCATCACCGGCAGGGCTCCACTTGATGTGGCTGGTCCGGTCGGCATCATTTTTGTGATCGGTGAAGTAGCGCAGACTGGCATGGTCAATCTCCTGTTGTTAACGGCGTTAATTAGTATCAGTTTAGGGATCATGAACCTCTTACCCATTCCGGCGCTTGATGGCGGACGACTATTCTTCCTGATCATTGAAGGACTGAGAGGGAAGCGGATTGATCCGGAAAAAGAAGGTTTTATTCATTTTGTCGGGTTTGCCATCTTGATCCTGCTAATTCTTTTTGTCACCTACCAGGATCTGATCCGCTGGGATGTCATTCCCGGTAACTAAATACATAATCGACTGATGGGGTTCCTGTGATGAATTTTCCGGAGCGGAAAAAAACCAGAACAGTTATGGTTGGAAGGGTGGCGATCGGAGGAGACTCTCTAATTGCCATCCAATCAATGACCAATACGAAGACTGCCAACTATACCTTAACCCTAAAACAGATCAAAGAACTGGAAGCAGCAGGGTGTGAACTGATCAGGGTTGCCGTGCCCGATATTGATGCGGTTTCAGCCCTGAAAAAAATAGTCAACCAAAGCCCCCTACCGGTAATTGGCGATATTCATTTCGACCACCGGTTGGCCCTGGCAGCGATTGCCGCCGGCGCAGCAAAAGTAAGGATTAACCCCGGAAATATAGGGAGTAAAAAACATTTTATAGAAGTGGCAAGAAACGCTGAGGCTGCTGGAATACCTTTGCGTATTGGCGTTAATGCCGGTTCTCTTGAAAAAAGGCTGCTCGATCTTTACCGGCAAAAACCGGCAGAAGCCCTGGTTGAGTCGGCGCTCTCCTATGTTGATCTTTTAGAAAAAATTAATTTTAATCGGATTGTAATTTCACTAAAAGCCTCGTCTGTTTACACAACTATTCTTGCCAACCGCCTCTTCGCCGAACAAGCAACCTATCCTCTGCATTTAGGCGTTACAGAAGCCGGACCCTTAGAAACAGGTTCAATTAAGGGGGCGATCGGGATCGGCACCCTATTGGCCGAAGGAATCGGAGACACTATCAGGGTTTCACTGACGGCTGATCCTGTTGAAGAAGTTCGAGTGGCACGTAAAATTCTCCAGGCTCTTGGTTTAAGAATATTTGAGCCCGAATTAATTTCCTGTCCCACCTGCGGACGCTGCGAAACAGATTTAGTTGCTTTAACTAAAGACATAGAGACGATTATTGCCGATCTCAGCTTACCGCTGCGGATTGCCGTTATGGGTTGTGCTGTTAATGGCCCCGGAGAGGCCCGGGAAGCGGATCTGGGTGTTTGTGCCGGCAAAAAAAGGGGACTGGTATTTAGAAAAGGCAAAGTGGTAAAAACGGTTAAGATCGAACAGCTAATTGATGCTTTTAAAGCGGAACTGGAAGATCTGCTGCAGGAATTGAGCTAAGGAGAAGAAAAAAATGAACGTTACTGCTATCATACCGGCCTTTAATGAAGAGCATAACATCGGGGCAGTCCTCGATACCCTGACGGTTTCGCCGCTGATCAGTGAGATCATAGTGGTCAGTGACGGCTCAGAAGATAATACCGTAAGTGTAGCTTCGGCTTATGAAGAGGTAAAGGTGATAGAACTGCTTAGCAACCGCGGTAAAGGCGGAGCGGTCAAGGCAGGACTTGATAACAGTGGCGGCAATATCATTGTGATCCTCGATGCAGATCTAATCGGTCTTCAAGAGGAACATATCGAAGCATTACTGCATCCAGTTTTATCAGGCAGCGCTGAGATGGCAACCGGGGTATTTGAAAAAGGGCGTCCTGTAACTGATTTGGCTCAGAAAGTCGCTCCTTTTTTATCCGGCCAGCGTGCATTGGAACGCCAACTCCTGGAAAGTATTTCGGACATAGATCTCTCCCGTTTTGGCATCGAGGCTGCGCTGCAACTCTATGTTAAAGAGAATGCGGTTAAAAATGAACTGGTCCAGTTAACGCTGCTTTCTCATGTGATGAAAGAGGAGAAACTCGGGTTGTGGAAAGGAGTTTTTGCAAGGGCAAAAATGTACTGGGAAATCATCCGCTATGTAGCAGATAATAAGGTCAAGCAAAAATAGTTAAAAAACCCGGGGAAGCTTAGTTTTAGCTGATTTAAGCTACTTGCGTTGAAGAGGGCTTTGTGATAAATTAGAAAGGATGGAACGTTTTCGCGAAGGGTGGGTTCTCCCACTCTTTCATGTTACAGGGGTTAATTTACCAGCGGAGGTAAACCGGTGAGCAGGGAAGAGACCAGAGTTAAATTAATAGAGCTGATTGGGCCGCTCGTGGAAAGCATGGGTTTTGAGCTTCTGGATCTCGAATACTATTCCGGCCGACAGGGTAAAGTATTTCTGGTTATTGACGGGAAAGAACCGGTGACTATCGCTGATTGCGAAGAGATCAGTCGGGCTGCATCCGGGCTTCTCGACCTGTACGATCCCCTGTCTCACGCTTACCTGCTCGAGGTGGCATCACCAGGACTGGAACGCCCCCTAACCAAACCGGATCACTTTAAACAGTTTACAGGCGAACCGGTAAAGGTTGTTTTGAACCAAGAGATTAGTGGATCCATTAAAGCTGCCGGAATCCTTAAAGAAGCAGATGATCATAGAATCGTTATTGACAAAGAAGATGGAACAGTAATAATCATTAATTATGAACAGATTAAGAAGGCAAAACTCTGGTTTAGAAAACCGGATAAAGGGAAAATAACTAAATAATGAAAGGAGGTATGAACTGGAGTAATGAATAAAGAATTGTTTGCAGCATTGGAATCTCTTGAAAAAGAAAAAGGTATCAGTAAGGAAGTTTTATTTGAAGCTCTTGAAGTGGCACTCATATCTGCTTATAAGCGTAACTTTCAATCTGCGCCGGCGGTCAGGGTCAGCATTGACCGGGATACAGGCGATATTAAAGTCTTTTCTCAACTCAGAGTTGTTGAGCATGTTGAATCTGATCAGCAGGAAGTCAGTCTCTACGAAGCCAGGGTCTATGATCCGCGCTGCCAAATTGATGACATCGTGGAAATGGAGGTCACCCCCCGGGAATTCGGCAGGATTGCCGCGCAGACGGCCAAACAGGTTGTTATCCAGCGCATTCGCGAAGCTGAACGTGAACTGATTTACGAAAATTTTGTTGACCGGACTGAGGAGATTATAACCGGTCTGGTTCGTCGCTTCGAGCAGCGCAACGTAATCATCGACTTGGGTCGTACCGAGGCTGTATTGCCGGTGGAAGAGCAGATCCCTCATGAAAGGTACCGGCAGGGAGAAAGGGTTAAAACCTTCATTGCAGATGTTAAAAAGACAACCAAGGGTCCCCAGATCATTGTTTCGAGGTCGCATACAGGTTTTTTGAAACGGCTGTTTGAAATGGAAGTTCCGGAAATCTATGAAGGTATAGTCGAGATAAAGGCGGCTGCCCGAGAAGCTGGTTATCGTTCAAAACTGGCGGTTTCTTCAAACAACAAAGATATTGATCCGGTTGGCGCCTGTGTCGGCCCTAAAGGAAGCAGGGTTCAGGCAATCAGCAATGAACTGAAAGGCGAAAAAATTGATATCATAAAGTGGAGTGAAGAATCTGAGGAATATATTGCTAATGCCTTAAGTCCGGCCAAGGTTTCTTCGGTTATCCTCGACTCTGATAGGAAGACGGCGACAGTTGTCGTTCCCGATACCCAGCTATCATTGGCGATCGGCAAAGAAGGCCAGAATGCAAGGCTATCAGCAAAAATTACCGGCTGGAAAATAGACATTTCCAGCGAAACTCAATTTACCGAAAAAAGCCTTTCAGCAATAGGACTTGCTGATCCTGACGCAAAAGAGGCAGAAGAACTGATTGTGGAAATAGCAGCTGATCCTGAAGTTATAGAATCTGAAGCACCAGTCGAACCGGAAGAACTTACAGCAGATTCGGAGGCCTCTAAAGATGATGCTGGGGAAGAGGCGTTAGAAAAGGATAAAGAAGCTAAACCGAAAAAGAAAGCAACAAAAGCCACGGCTAAAAAGGGGAGAAAGAGTAAATCTGAGTCCGTCCCGGAAGATGACGCCGCGGAGGAATTGATTACAGATGATTAAAAAACGGAAAATACCGATGCGGATCTGCGTCGGCTGCCGGGAACAGAAACCAAAAAAGGAACTGGTCCGGATTGTCAGAACACCCGAACAACAGGTGGTATTGGATTTAACCGGTAAGAAAGCAGGCAGGGGTGCATACATCTGCCCTACTGAAGAGTGTTTCAAGAAGGCGGTTAAAGGAAAAAGGCTGGAAAAAAGCTTTGATATGCCTATTTCGTCTGAGCTGACAGAAGAAATTAGTGCCCTGTTAAGGATAAATTATGAGAAATAGTTTTGATACCGAGGAGGGTTTTCTCGATGGAGGTGTTGTAAATGGCTAAAGTGAGAGTTTATGAACTGGCCAAAGAGTTGGGTACGACAAGCAAAAAACTGATTGACGTCATGGAAAGTATGGATATTAAGGTCAATAACCATATGAGTACGCTGACCGATGATGAAGCGAAAAGGGTTATGGCAGTTCTGACCGGGCAATCGGAAGAGAAACCGCCCCAGGAACCGGCTAAAGCAGTTGCAGCCAAGCCGGAAAAAGCAGTAAGAAAAGAAGCAGCCAAGCCGGAACCTGCAGCCACGGTCGAAAAAAAGAAAGTAAAGAAAAAACCGGAAGAACAACCGGCTCCAAGTCGCAAAGCCAGAAAAGCTCTTCAGGAAGAAAAAAGAGCGGCTCTGCTGAAAGAAAAACGGCCCAAGATGAAGCTTGAAGGACAGATTTCCGTTGGAGAACTTGCCGGAAGGATAGAAGTTACCCCGGCTCAACTGATTGGTTATCTGATGGAGATGGGGGTAATGGCCAACATTAACCAGCCGCTCACTCCTGATACCGTGGAATTGGTAGCCGAGGAATACGGATACGATTTTGAATATGTTGAAGATCCCGTTGAAGAAGAGCTGTTGACAGTGGCGGGCGATGATCAGAAGAAAGAGATTTTACGTAAACCGGTGGTTACAGTGCTTGGACACGTTGATCACGGTAAAACATCTCTGCTTGATGCGATCCGCAACGCCAACGTCACTGCCGGAGAATTTGGCGGAATAACACAGCATATCGGCGCTTACCAAGTCAAGGTAAATGATAAAAAAGTTGTTTTTCTTGACACACCCGGCCATGAGGCTTTCACATCCATGAGAGCGCGCGGGGCCCAGGTTACCGATATTGCTGTTTTAGTGGTTGCCGCTGATGACGGAGTGATGCCGCAAACCATCGAAGCGATCAATCACGCCAAGGCAGCTCGTGTTCCTGTCCTGGTTGCCATTAACAAAATAGACAAACCGGAGGCCAACCCTGATCGGATCAAACAGCAGTTGTCAGAGCATGGTCTGGTTGCTGAAGAATGGGGTGGCGATACGATTTTTGTTCCTGTCAGCGCGATCCGGGGTGACGGCCTGGAAGAGCTGCTGGAAATGATCCTGTTGCTTTCCGAAGTGGCCGAGCTGAAAGCAAGTCCCGAGCGATCGGGAAAAGGAACAGTAATTGAGGCGAAGCTTGATCGCGGCCGCGGGCCGGTAGCCACGGTACTCGTTCAGGATGGAACCTTACGGATAGGCGACCCGATAATCTGCGGTTCAATTGCCGGCAAGGTGAGGGCAATGCAAAATGACCGTGGTGAAAGAGTAAAATCAGCTGGGCCTTCGACACCGGTTGAAATAGTCGGTTTAAGCGATGTGCCGCTTGCCGGGGATTTATTCCAGGTTGTCAGCGATGATCGGGTAGCACGGCAGGTTGCTGAAAAGAGAACAGTCAAACTTAAAGAGGCAACCAGGCATGTGCAGCGGGTGACCTTGGATGATCTTTTCAAGCAGATCCAGGAAGGTGAAGTCAAAGATCTTAATTTAATTCTGAAGGGCGATGTCCACGGTTCGGTAGAAGCTCTCCAGGATGCACTTTACAAGCTGAGCTTGGAAGAGGTGCAGATCAAAATCATTCATACCGGCGTTGGTGCAATCAGCGAATCAGATGTTATGCTGGCAGCGGCTTCCAACGCTATAGTTATCGGTTTTAATATCCGGCCGGACAACAATGCCCGCAAGCTTGCTGAGCAGGATAAGGTTGACATCAGGCTTTACAGGGTTATCTATGAAGCAATTGATGATATAAAAGCAGCTGTGACTGGAATGCTGAAACCGATCATGAAAGAGGTTATTCAGGGCCAGGCAGAAGTCCGGCAGCTTTTTAAAGTTTCACGCCTGGGCAGTATTGCCGGTTCCTATGTTCTTGAAGGAAAAATTAACCGTAATGCCATGATCAGGGTTATCCGTGATGGAGTAGTGATTCTTGAAAACGGAAAAATTGATTCACTGAAAAGATTTAAGGACGATGCTAAAGAGGTTCTTACCGGCTACGAATGCGGAATCCTCCTGGAAAACTTTAATGATCTGCACGAAGGAGATATCGTGGAAGCGTACTCCATGGAACAGGTTGCCAGGTGATTCTACTCTCTTTAGTCGGTGGTTTTTAAAAACGGAGGTTAAGGAAGTGTCGGAGAACAGGATCAGGCGTGTTGCCGAGCAGATAAAAAAAGATCTCAGCGTAATAATCGCCTCAGAAATAAAAGATCCACGCGTAGCCGGGTTGACCAGCATTACTGATGTTGAGCTTTCCAAAGATTTGCGCTATGCATCGATCTATATAAGTGTTTTTGGCAACGAAGCTGAAAAGGAAGAAACCCTGCAAACTTTGATCAGGGCTTCAGGTTTTATCCGCGGTGAGATCGGCCGCCGGATTAGGCTCAGATATACGCCGGAAATTAATTTTTACCTGGACAACTCACTTGAATACGGTGCCCATATCGAAAGGGTTATCAGATCTTTGAAGGAAGAAACAGGCGAAGAAGATGAACGATCGGAACAGGATAATTGAATTAATAGCAGAGAAAAACAACTTTAACCTGATCTCGCATATGCTACCCGATGGAGATAGTATTGGTTCCCTGTTGGCAATGGGGCGGTGCCTGGGAAAGATGGGCAAAAATGTGAGTATGTTTGCGCCCGGGCACATCCCTCTTAAATACAGTTTCTTAAAGGGAGCCGATTTAATCCTAAGCGACGATACTCTTTTTGATGCAACCCGTACGGTAATTGTTCTTGACAGCAGTGATGCCGATCGACTGGGGAACTTTAAAGAAAAAGTATTAAAAAGCCCGGAACTGATCAATATTGATCACCACGTAACCAATCAGCACTATGGTACTTTAAACTATGTCGATCCTGATGCTTCCGCCACCGGTGAAATAGTCTTCGGCCTGTTAGAACCATTAAAGGTTGAGCTTGATTTTGACCTGGCTGAGGCGTTGTATGTTGCGATTGCAACTGATACCGGTTCATTTAAATATGACAACACTTCATCGCATACCCACACAGTTATTTCCCGTCTGCTGCAAACCGGGATCAGTCCCGGTGCTTTGTCGCAAAAGATATTTGATGAACGACCGCTTTCTTTTTTTATCTTACTGAAAGAAGCGCTTTCAAGCCTGGAAATGTATCTTAATCGCACTATAGCTATCATGACGATCAGCAAGGATATCATGATTCGCAGCGGGGCATCAACCGATGATCTTGACGGTATAGTCAACTACACCAGGAACATCGAAGGAGTTGAGCTGGGGATCCTTTTTTATGTTGAGCTGGAAAACGAGGTTAAAATTGGATTTCGCTCGAAGCGCCTTGATGTCAGTCTCCTGGCCGGCAAGCTGAACGGCGGTGGTCATGTCAGGGCAGCCGGCTGCCGGATGCATGGCAGCTTTGAAGCGATCAAGGAAAAAGTCCTTGCCGAAGCTTTTGCCATGATCTCTGAACTGCCCAAAGAGGATGTTAATTGATTAACGGTGTTGTAGTTATTAATAAAAGTTCAGGCCTTACCTCTCATCAGGAAGTGCAACGTTTAAGAAAATTGCTTCCGGACGTGAAAGCCGGACATACAGGGACCCTGGACCCAATGGCAACCGGGGTCCTGCCTGTTTGCCTGGGAAAAGCCACCCGCCTGGTTGAATATATAGTTGAACAGCCAAAATGTTACAGAGCCGCGATCTCTTTTGGCACAGTAACCGACACCGGCGATGCTGATGGTGAGGTATTGGAAAAAAATCAGGTACCCTTGCTCGACCGGAATGTGCTGGAAAAAACTGTGGATTCTTTTACCGGAGTCCGGGAACAGCTGCCACCGCTCTATTCAGCAGTTAAATATAAAGGAAAGCCTTTGTACCGTTGGGCCAGGGAAGGCAGCGTGGTTCCCAGGAAGGGCAGACTGGTCGAAATATATGGGATTGAAATAATCTCGTTTCAGGCGGTAAGCGAACCCCAATTGGTGCTTGATATTACCTGTTCCAAAGGAACTTACATCAGAACTCTGGCCGTTGATCTTGGTCAGTCGGTCGGCTGCGGGGCACACCTTTCCGCGCTGCAGCGTTTATCTGTCGGGCCTTATACACTGCAGGAAGCCCTGACTACGGCTGATTTTGCCAGACTGGTTGAGGAAAACGACTATAGTGCAAAAATCTATCCTCCTGACTCGGCTGTAGAGCATCTGCCCCGGATCGAACTTGATGCTTTACAGACTGAACGCCTAAGGCAAGGTCGTGAAGTATTGCTAAATCGGGAAGACTGCCCGGAGGAAGACAGCTCAGTGCCGGTAATCAGAATCTATGATCAGGAAAAACAATTCAGGGCTTTAGCCAAAATCACCAGTGAAGACAGCGGCTGCCGCCTGAAAACTATAAAATTCCTGTTCTACTAAAATAATGATCTGAGGATGAAATATATTTGGAAATCATAAACAGCATCAATAACCTGCCGCATTTAAAAAAACCTCTGTTCATTGCCCTCGGTAACTTTGACGGAGTTCATCGTGGGCATCAGGCTATTCTCAGGGCAGTCGATGAAAAAGCTAAAGCTGAAAAGGGTTGCAGCGCCGTACTGATCCTAAATCCTCACCCCATAACCGCTTTAAGACCAAAAAGACCGCTCACTTTATTAACTGACCTGGCTGACCGGGCAGAGATAATGCAGGAACTGAATATTGATTATATGATTATTGAACCTTTTACCCCGGAATTTGCTGCTCTTGAACCTTTAGATTTTGTAGAAAAAGTATTAATCGAAAAATTGAATGTTAAAGGTGTCTATGTGGGAGAGAATTATCGCTTCGGCAGGCAGGGAAAAGGCACCGCCGCTAAACTCGACCAGTGGGGCAGGGAATCCGGCTTTTTAGTTTCAATTCAACCGTTGGTCGCCTACAAAAATAACAAGGTAAGCAGTTCGCTGATCAGGGACTTGATCCTCAGGGGAGCTGTAAAAGAGGCGTCTGATTATCTCAATTACTTTTTTTTCAGGGAAGGAGCGGTTACGCACGGACGTGGTGTTGGCAATAAGTTCATATATCCAACCGCCAACCTAATCTCCTCCGACGAACTGCTTTGGCCGGGTCAGGGCGTATACCTTACCGCTGTCAGTAAAGTTAAGCAAGAGCCGCTCTTTGGAGTTACCCATGTCGGATCAATCCCGACTTTTAAAGTGGATGATCAACGCATTATTGAAACACACATTTTAGATTTTAAGGAAAATATTTATAATCAAACGATTAGACTTTTATTTATTGAGAAACTGAGGGATACAGAAGAGTTTTCATCTCCGGAAAAATTAAAAGAGCAGATTGGTCAGGATATCATAACCGGCCGCCGTCTGATTGAAAATATGCTACTGGAAAATTACGGTATTAGTCATTCTTTACAAGCGGGACGCAGTGTGCTAAGATCATAGCAATGTGAACCGCGGGCTAGGTATAACGATTTCCCGACGCTATACTTGGCCGGTGGCGATTAATAAAGGGAGGCTTTACATTATGTTGTATAACGAACGCAAGCAGGGGATCATTGATCTACACAAAAGGCATGAAGGAGATACAGGTTCGCCGGAAGTCCAGATAGCCCTTTTAACCGAGAGAATCAATTATCTGACCGACCACCTGAAGACACACAAGAAAGATTATCACTCACAACGGGGCTTGCTAAAAATGGTCGGTCGCAGAAGAGGTCTTTTAAATTACCTGCGCGACCGTTCACCGGAGCGTTACCAGGCAATTCTTGCCAAACTCGGCTTAAGAAAGTAACGAATAAGTGAACACGGGGGAAAGCCCCCGTGTTTGTTATTAGAACACCTGCGAGAAGTGAGAGGAGAAACAGAGTAGATGCAAACTTATACAATGGAATTGCAAGGCCGAACGCTCACCATGGAAACAGGCCGCCTGGCTAAACAGGCCAGCGGTGCTGTTTTAATGAAATACGGAGATACCGTTGTGTTGGTAGCAGCGACAGTTTCCGACGAAGCACGGGAGGGAATCGACTTTTTCCCGATGACTGTCGATTATGAAGAAAGACTCTATGCTGTAGGGCGTATACCGGGCGGCTTTATTAAAAGAGAGGGACGCCCAACAGAAAGGGCTGTTCTTGGCTGCCGCCTGACAGATCGTTCACTGAGACCGCTCTTTCCAAAGGGCTTTCACAATTCCGTTCATATAGTTGCCACGGTTCTCTCTATGGATCAGGACTGCCCACCGGAGCCGCTTTCGATTATCGGCGCTTCCGCTGCGCTTTCCATCTCAAAGATTCCCTTTGAGGGGCCTGTCGGCGCTGTAGTGGTCGGTATGATTGACGGTAAGCCGGTTATTAACCCCAACCAGGAAGATACGGAGAAATCTGATTTGCACCTGATGCTGGCTGGCACCAAAGATGCTGTGATGATGGTTGAAGCAGGCTCAAAAGAAATCAGCAGGGAAGATGTCTTAATGTGTATCGAAGCAGGTCATGAGCAGATCAAAGCATTAGTCGCTCTGCAGGAGCAGATGGTTAACGAAGTTGGTGTCAGCAAAATGGTGGTTACCGCACAGGAATTGCCGCAGGATCTTTATGAAAAAGTAGAACCGGTAATTAAAAGTAAAATTGAAGCCGCCTTTCAAATAGCTGATAAGCAAGAACGTGAAGATCAGCTCTCAACCATTAAGTCAGAGCTAGTTGCAGATTTCCTGGTGGAGTATCCTGATCATGAAGCCGAGCTGAAAAAAATATTTGAAAAAATATTAAAAGAGACTCTGCGCGCATTAATTATTGAAAAAGGTTTGCGCGCTGACGGCCGCAGTCCACAGGAAATCCGGCCGATCAGCTGTGAGCTATCAGTTTTGCCACGGACACACGGTTCTGCCATTTTCACCCGTGGCCAGACCCAGGTTATGAATGTTTGCACTCTTTCGGCTTTAAGAGATGTCCAGATGCTTGATGGTCTGGGCCTGGAAGAGTCAAAACGGTTTATTCATCATTATAATTTTCCGCCTTTCAGCGTAGGCGAAGTCGGTTTTATGCGCGGCCCCGGTCGCAGGGAGATCGGCCACGGCGCCCTTGCCGAAAGAGCGCTTGAACCGGTGGTTCCTTCGGAAGATGAATTCCCCTATACGATTCGCCTTGTTTCCGAAGTACTTGAGTCTAACGGGTCAACTTCTATGGGTAGTGTCTGTTCCGGTTCGATGTCGATGATGGATACGGGTGTTCCGCTAAAAAGAGCGGTTGCCGGTATTGCCATGGGGCTGATTAAAGAAGGTGACCGGGTTGAAATTCTCTCTGATATCCAGGGAGTGGAAGACTTCCTGGGCGACATGGACTTTAAGGTTGCCGGAACCGAAGAGGGAATTACGGCAATCCAGATGGATATTAAGATCAAAGGAATATCCGGTGAAATTCTGAAGAAAGCGCTTGAGAGGGCTGATCAGGGTTACCGCCATATCTTAGGGATCATGAATGAAACTATTTCTGAAGCACGCCCGGAACTCTCACCAACAGCTCCGCGGATGATCAAACTCCAGATTGCTGTCGATAAGATCCGCGATGTGATCGGACCGGGAGGCAGAATGATCAATAAAATTATTGCCGAAACCGGAGTTGGCATCGATATTGAGCCTGACGGCAGAATCTTTATTGCCGCTGTTGATCCTGAAAATGGTAAAAAAGCACTAGAGATGATTGAAAACCTGGTAAGAGATGTAGAAGCCGGCGAGATCTACAACGGCAA